>NZ_CADEAU010000015.1 GCF_902825405.1 Micromonospora maritima
CCAGGCCGGTCAGGGCGAGGGCGGCGGCCAGGGCCGCGCCGAAGGTACGAACCATCGGGTTCTCCTGGGTACTGCGGGCGTCGGGGTGGGCCGGCGCCGGACGGGACAGGTCACGTCACCGCCGCGCGATCTCCCCGGCGCGGCCCCGCGCCACGGCGCGACCAGCGGGACGGCCCGGGGGAGAGGACTGCCCGGCACCGGGTGACGGACCACCCCGTGCGTCTCTCTCCGGCGGGGGTCGAGCGGCTCGCACCGGCTCCCGGGCGCGAACGGGACCAGTCTGACATTCGACAGGCGTCGATTCAACGGCGTCCCGTGGCAGGGGCGGATCCGGCTGGCTAACCTTGGCGGTCGTGCCAGAGGGACACACCATCCACCGCTTCGCCGCCCGGCACGCCGAGCTGTTCGCCGGCGACAAGGTGCAGGCCGACAGCCCGCAGGGTCGCTTCGCCGAGGGCGCGGCCCGGATCAGCGGCACCGTCCTCGACGGCACCGAGGCGTACGGCAAGCACCTGCTGCACCACTACGCCGGTGAGCTGACGCTGCACGTGCACCTCGGGCTGTACGGCAGGTTCGCCGACGGGTCGGGGGAGTCACCGCCGCCGGTCGGGCAGGTGCGGCTGCGCCTGCGCAGCGACCGGCACTGGCTGGAACTGCGCGGGCCCACCGCCTGCGAGCTGCTCACCCCGCCCGAGGTGGCGGCGCTGCGCGACCGGCTCGGCCCCGACCCGCTGCGCGCCGACGCCGACCCGGACCGGGCGTACGCGCGGATCCGGCGCAGCCCCACCCCGCTGGCCGCGCTGCTGCTGGACCAGTCCGTGGTGGCCGGCACCGGCCTGATCTTCGTCACCGAGGCGTTGTTCCGCGCCGGCCTGTCCCCGCTGCGGCCCGGCCGCGACCTGACGCCCGGTGGATGGGCGGACCTCTGGGCGGACCTGGTGGTCCTGATGACCCGCGCGGTCGAGCGGGGCCGGATCGACACCGTGCGCGACGCGCACCTGCCGGAGGCGACGGGCCGGGCGCCCCGGGTCGACCGGCACGGCGGCGAGGTCTACGTCTACCGCCGTCCCGGCTCGCCCTGCCACGTCTGCGGTACCGAGGTGCGCCGGGGCACGCTCGCCGGTCGCAACCTCTACTGGTGCCCCACCTGCCAGGCGGGTTGAGTCACCCCTCGTCCAGCAGCCAGCGGACCGTCTCGACCTGGCCGGGGAAGACCTGGTCGCCGCCGATGCTCCAGGCCAACGTCTGGCCGACCGCCCAGCCGCGCACCCGCTCCCGGTCCAGGCCCAGCTCGGCGCTGAGCCGGTCGAGCCGGTGCCGGACCGCCGCCGGGGAGTGCCCCAGCTCGGCGCCGCGCACCAGCGGCACCACCGCGAACTCCCGCTCGCCGACCAGCGGCTTCGGGTCGATGACCAGCCAGGGCTCGCGGCCGGCGGCCAGCACGTTGCCGGCGTGCAGGTCCTGGTTGACCAGCACCTGCTCACCCTGGTCCGGGGCCAGTTCGGCGAGCAGCCCGAGCGCGGCGTCGAGCAGTCGCCGCTCGTACGGGCGGTTGGTCCGCCGCCAGTTCCCCGGCATCCGCTCCGCCCAGCCGGCCGCCTCCTCGGCGAGCGACGTGAACGGCGGCCCGGCCGGCACCCCGAGCCGGGGGAGCAGCTCGACCGCGACGTCGAGCGCGGCGTCCGGCGGCAGCGCGTGCAGCGGCGTGCCGGGGTCGCACCGCTCGACCAGCAGCGCCCGGTGCCCGGCGTCGTGGGCGAGCAGCCGGATCGCGCCGTGCCCGGCCCAGTGCGCCAACGCGGTGGCCTCGTGGACGCTGTCGTCGTCCGGGTACTGGAGCTTGAGCACCGCCCGCGTCCCGTCCGGCAGCTCGGCCGGCAGGGCCAGCGACGCGAACGCGTACGCGAACGGCGGGCCGAGCGTCAGCTCCCACTCCGCCACGCAGTCCGCCAGCCGGCCCGGCAGCTCCGCCAGCCAGGCCCGGCCGACCTCGGTCCGCTCGACCCAGCGCAGTCCCTCCGGGATCTCCCACCGCATCCGGCCATCCTGGTCGGGCCCGACCTGACGGACAACCCGAGCGGTCAGCGGACCGTCCGGCTACCGATCCAGGATCGCCGCGAGCCTGTCCCACGCCTGGGTGATCTGCTCGGGACTGAGGTCGAGCACTCTGCGCTGGTAGCTGTACACCTCCGGGGCCAGCGGTGCGAGCAGGACGTCGACCAGCGCGTCCGGTGCCGGGGTGCCGGCGGCGGTGAGGAGGGTACGGACGTGGGCGCGCCAGAAACCGTACGCGCCGGTCTCGAAGCGCGAGCGGCCCACCTCGGAGCCGAGCACCAGGTGGGAGTGTTCTTCCAGCAGGCGGCCCATGGCGGAGTAGAAGGCGGACAGCCGATGGGCCGGTGGCGCTCCGGGGCCGAGCGGCGGCTCGCCGCGCAGCAGGCGTTCTTGCAGGTCCCGCTCGTGTTCGTCGAGGAGCGCGACGGCGATCGACGCTCGGTCGGGGTACAGGACCTGGTCGACAGGGCCCGGCGCACCAACGAGAAGCGCGGCCACCGGGTCAGGCTCGTCCCGACGTGGTCGTCGTCGTTCGGCCCGGAGATGGCCGGCGACGTGCTGCTGCCTGATGCGGGTGCCCGGATCGCGCCGACCACCTTCGACGAGTGGCTCGCCGAGCAGCGGTAGTCCTGCGCCGGCGTCAGCGGAGCGGCCCGCCGGGCCGTTCCACCTGGCCGGCACGTAGCCGCAGGTGAGCGCCGGCGAACCGGGCACGCGTGCGGCGGTCGTGCGTCACGACGACCACCGCGCCCGGGTAGTCGACGAGCGTCTGCTCCAACTCCTCGACCAGGGCCGGGCTGAGATGGTTCGTCGGTTCGTCCAGCAACAGCAGGTCGACCGGCCTGCTGACCAGGCGGGCCAGTTCCAGCCGGCGGAGCTGTCCGTAGGACAGCTCCCGCACCCGCAACCCCAGGTCGGTCGACCGGAACAGGCCCAGCGACAGCAACTCGTCCGGGTCACCGGCCCGACCGTCCGCGAACGCCTCCCACACCGTCAGGTCCGGCGGCCACGGCGTCATCTCCTGCCGCAGGTGACCGATCCGGCCCCGGGTGCGTACCGTGCCGTGGTCCGGTCGCAGTTCCCCGGCCAGGAGCCGGAGGAGGGTGGACTTGCCCGCGCCGTTGGGTCCGGTGACCAGCAGCCGGTCGGCGCCGCCGATCCGCAGTGACGGTACGTACAGCCGGCCGGTGACGCGCACCTCGGTGAGCTCGGCGGCCGTCTCCGGGGGCTCGTGGCCGACGCCGGTGATGTCGGCCGCGAACACGAGCGGGTCGGGTGGCGGCGCGACCGGGTCACCGGTGAGACGCGCGACGCGCTCCTTGGCGTTGCGGATGCGTCCCATCGCACCGTGGTCACGACCCCGGGCCCGGAAGGCGCCGTGCCCGAACTTGGCCATCGGCGTCCGCCGCGGGATCGCGGCGAGCCGGAACGCGTTGGTGGCCGCCAGCCTCCGGTTGCGGACCAGTTCGTCGCGCCAGGCTTCGTACTCCTGCAACCGACGTCGGCGTTCGGCGGCCTTGGTGGCCAGGTACCCGTCGTAACCGTCGCCGTGGCGGGTCACGGTGCCCTCACCGACCTCCAGGATCGTGTCGGCGACCCGGCTGAGGAACTCCCGGTCGTGGGTGACCGCGAGCACCGTGCCGCGGTGCTGCCGCAGGTGCTCCTCCAGCCACCCCACGGCCTGGTCGTCCAGGTCGTTGGTCGGCTCGTCGAGCAGCAGCAGTTCCGGCTGGGAAGCCAGCGTGGCGGCCAGCGCCAGGCGGGAACGCTCCCCGCCGGACAGCGTGCCGAGCGCCCGCGTACGGTCCAGATCCGGCAGGCCGAGCCGGTGCATCGCCTTGTCGACCCGGGTGTCCGCGCCGTAGCCGCCGCGTGCCTCGTAGCGGAAGAGCAGCCCGGCGTAGCGCTCCAGGCCGGCGGTGAGCGCGGTCCCCGACAGGCGGCCCAGTCCCGCCTCGGCGTGCGTGATCAGCGACTCCATCTCGCGAAGATCGGCCAGCGCGAGGTCGATCGCGTCCTGGACCGAGGCCCGGGGTGGCAGCTCCAGCGACTGGGCCAGGTAGCCGACACCGCCCGGGGCGACCACCGTGACGTCGCCGTTGTCCGGGCGGTCCACGCCGGCGATCAGGCGCAACAGGGTCGACTTGCCGGCGCCGTTGTCGCCGATGACGCCGACCTTCTCGCCGGGTCGGACGCTGAATGACACCGCGTCCAGCACGATGCGCTCGTCGTAGCGGCGGACGATGTGGTGCAGCGAAAGTTGCGACGTGTGCACAACGCTCCTGTCTCGCGTGTCGGTCCGGATGCACGCCTGGCGCGCGGGTGCCGCCCGCCAGGCGTTCTCGGTCCGGTGGTGTCCTGACGTCCGTGGCGCCGCCCCGTCGGGCCAGGCCGCCGGAGCGGCGCCGCGAACAACTCCACCGGTGGAGGTCACGCTCGCTTGCGGAAGGTCGAACGCGCCCACAGGTAACCGACGAGCGCGATGGCCACGCACCAGGCGACCGCGACGGTCGCGTCGGTGGTGTCGGGCGCGCCGTCGAGCAGCCCGCGCACGGTCTCGATGATCGGCGTGAAGGGCTGGTACTCGGCGAACTGCCGCAGGCCCGGGCCCATCTTCTCGGCCGGTACGATCGCGCTGCTGAAGAACGGGAGCATGACCAGCGGCACGGCGGCCATGCCCGCCGTCTCCGGCGACTTCGCGGACAACCCCAGCGCGACGGTGAACCAGCCCGCCGCGAACGCGAGCAGCACCGTGACGCCGCCCACCGCCAGCCAGTCGACCAGGCCGGCCTTCGGGCTGAACCCCAGCAGGAAGGCCACCCCGACGAGCGCCCCGACGGCGATCAGGTTGGTCAGCAGGCTGGCGATGACGTGGCCGGCCAGGACCGCGCCGCGAGAGACGTCCATGACCTTGAACCGGTTGATGATGCCCTTGGTCATGTCGGAGTTCACCGCCGTCGCGGTGCCGCCCAACCCGTAGCAGACGGCCAGCAGGATCAGGCCCGGTGTCGCGTAGTCGATGTAGTCGACGCCGACGTCGAAGGCGTCACCGAACATGTAGACGAACATCAGCATGATGATGATCGGCATCAGGACGGCGTTGAACACCGACGTCGGGTTCCGGCTCAGGTGCCTGACGTTGCGGCGCAGCATGACCAGCGAGTGGGAGTTGGCGCTCATTTCCCGTCCACCTCCGTCGGGTGGCCCGTCAGGGCGAGGAAGACATCGTCGAGATCGGGGGTGTGCACGGAGCACCCCTCGGCGCTGAGGGAGTGCTCGTCGAGTCGGTCCAGCAGGGCCCGCAGCGACTTCGTGCCGCCGTCGGCGGGCACCCGCAGGGCCAGCGCGTCGTCGTCGCGGGCCGCCTCGGGGAAGACCCCCGCGGCGGCGTCGAGGTCGGCGGCGGTGGCGAACCGCAGGCGTACGTGGGTTCCAGGGATGAGGCGCTTGAGCTCCTCGGGCGTGCCCTGCGCGACCAGGCGGCCGCGGTCGAGCACCGCGACACGGTCGGCCAACTGGTCGGCCTCCTCCAGGTACTGCGTGGTGAGGAAGACGGTGACACCGTCGGCGACCAGGTCACGCACGATCGACCACATGGTGCGGCGACTGCGCGGGTCCAGGCCCGTCGTCGGCTCGTCGAGGAAGATGATCTGCGGATCGCCGACCAGCGTCATGGCCAGGTCGAGCTTGCGGCGCATGCCGCCGGAGTAGGTGGAGGCCGGCTTGTCCGCCGAGGCGGCCAGCTCGAACCGGTCCAACAGGTCCGCGACGATCCGCTTGCCGTCGCCGGCGACCCTCCGGTTGAGGTCGACCATCAGCTGGAGGTTCTCCCGGCCGGTCAGCAACTCGTCGACGGCCGCGAACTGGCCGGTGACGCCGATCGCGGCGCGGACCGCACTGGCGTCGGTGGCGAGGTCGTGGCCGGCGACACGCACCGTGCCCCCGTCGGCCTCCAGCAGGGTGGTCAGCACGTTGACCGTGGTCGTCTTGCCCGCGCCGTTGGGGCCGAGCAGGGAGAACACGGTGCCGGCGCGGACCTCGAAGTCGACGCCGTCGAGGACGCACTTGTCCTTGTACGCCTTGCGCAGGCCCGAGACCGAGATCGCCGGGGCCGTCACGTGGTCACCTCGGCGGCGTCGAGGGCCGCGACGATCTTGTCGATCATGTCGGTGAGGGCGGGGCCGGGCTCGCCCCGCCGACTCCGCACGCCCGCGTCGAGGGCGACGACGACGGTGCGGCGGAAGTTGTCGGCCTCGCTCGGGTCCTGCTGAGCGAGCAGGCGCATCGCCTCGGTCAGTGCCGGCAGCACGCGGTCGGCGATCTCGGCCACCGACCTGCCGCCGAGGTCCACGCCTGTCGACTTCTCGGCGAGCACGTGTCCGACCGGGCCGGTTGCCGAGGCCAGGGCGATGGATCCGTCGGTGGCGATCCGGTGGGGTGAGCCACCGGCGGCTCCGGCGGCCGACAGCAGCGTGACGGCGCCGTACGCGGCTGTTCGGAGCGTGAGTTTGTCGTGGGCGGAAAGGTTGACGGACATGGTGACGGACTCCTGAAGGGTGACGTAGGCCGGATTCGGAGGAAGGGGTGAGCGGCGGGCCGCGATGGTGCGGGGGGTCTCTGCCTCCGGACGGGACGACGCAGTCTCGCGGGCGTACCGCACCTTTCATGACAAACCTCTCCTCGATGACGCGCGTGGGCTCCGCGCGCCGCTGTCGTGGTGGTCGGGGACGCGGGTTACGGCAGGGTGATCTCGTAGCGGATACTCCGCCCGAGAGGTCGGAAGCCCAGGTGCCGACGCAGGGCCAGCTGGGCCGGGTCGTCGTGGGCGATACGGGTCTCGAGCTCTTCGACGTCCGGGTGGGTCTCCCGTATCCGCTTGAGCAGAGCGGCGTTGACCCACAGGCCCAGTCGCCGCCCGCGATGGCCGACGTGCACGGCCGGCCCGTACTGGCGGGCGCGTCGTGGCCGCGCACCGTCGCTCCTCGCCAGGACGTAGGCGACCAGGTCGCCGTCCGCCTCCGCCGCGCTCAGCACCGCGTCGCCGGGGCGGCTCGGGCGCCGGAGCAACTGCTCGACGCTCGTCGCGCCGCACGGGTCTCCGGTCCAGTGGCGCAGGCGGTATCCCTGGTGCTCGACGTCGACCAACTCACCCAGCCAGGCGTGGTGGACGTCGCAGTAGGTGAGCAGGTCGTGCCCCCAGGATCCGGTGCGCCGGAAGCCGTGCCGGACACCGAACGACTCCCCGGCCGAGCCCGCCGCGACCTCGGCGACCAGCCGCCGGCCCGCGGCGTGCGCACCGGCGGCGGCCAGCAGTCGAGAGCCGATCCCCCGTCGGCGCCACGGCGGCTCCACGTGCAGGCTGAGTTCGAGAGTGCCCGCCGGCGGCGGCGGCCCGCACTCGAACGGCACGACCGGACGCAGGCCGGCGACCCCCGCCACCAGGCCGGGGAGGGTCACGGCGTGCCATCGCGCGACGCCGGGGTGACCCGGCTCCCTCACGATGTCGATCCGGCCTTCGCTCATGCGTCCACCTTCGGCCGGCCGCCCCTGCCGAACAACGCAGAAGATCGCACCGCCGCATTAGCCACGGGTAATCGATCGACGCCGGGCCACGGCGGCCGGTGGCCCGGGTGCGCGCGGGCGACGGGTCGCCGCCGCGGCCTAGACTTCCGTCCGAGGCGCGACGATCGGAGACAGGGCCGCCAGGTGGAACTACGTGACATCGAGATCTTCCTGACGCTGACCGAGGAACTCCACTTCGGTCGCACGGCGGAACGCCTGCACGTGTCGCAGTCGCGGGTCAGTCAGTCGATCAAGCAGCAGGAGCGCCGGATCGGCGGGGGCCTGTTCGAGCGTACGAGCCGCGCCGTCCGGCTCACTCCGCTCGGCGAGCGGCTGCGGGACCGCCTCCGCGCCGGCTACGACGAGATCATGTCCGGCATCGAGGAGGCCGCCGCCATCGCCCGCGGCCAGGCCGGCACGCTGACCGTGGGCACGATGGCCACCCACTACCTGGCGGTCGAGGCCGCCATCGACCTGTTCCGGCAGCGGCACCCGCAGTGCGAGCTGCGCCTGCGCGAGATCCTGCCCACCGACCCGTTCGGACCGCTGCGGGCCGGTGCGGTCGACATCGGGATCCTCTGGCTGCCCGTCCGCGAGCCCGACCTCACGGTCGGACCGGTCCTGCACCACGAGGCCCTGGTCCTGGCGGTCGCCGCCGACCACCCGCTGGCCGGCCGGAGCGAGGTCGAGCTGGAGGATCTCGGCGATCATCCGGTGGTCCACCCCGAGGGACCCATTCCCGACTACGTGTGGGAGGCGCACACCCCGTCCAGGACACCGTCCGGGCGGCCCGTCCGACGCGGCACGGGCGTGGTCACCCTGGAGGAGGCGTTCCGCGCGATCGCCGGCGGCACGGTCGTGTCGCCGATCGGATCGGACGTGGCATCCACCCGGCAGCGGGGCGACATCGTCTTCCTGCCCATCACGGACGGACCGGTGTTGCACTACGCGCCGGTGTGGCGCAACGGCGGGGAGACCGCCCTGGTCCGCGCCTTCGTCCGGGCCGCCACGGAGCCACGGCGGCCGACCTAGCCGGCCCCGCGGTCAGCGACCGGTGCCGGCCAGAGCGTCGACGGCCTTGCGGGCGGCGATCAGCACCGGGTCCCAGACCGGGGCGTACGGCGGGGCGTAGCCCAGGTCGAGCGCGGTCATCTCGTCCACCGTCATGCCGTTCCAGAGCGCCACGGCCAACGCGTCGATCCGTTTGGCCGCCTCGGAGCGGCCGACGATCTGCGCTCCGAGCAGCCGCCCGCTGGGCCGTTCGGCGATCAGCTTCACGGTCATCTGCTGGGCGCCCGGGTAGTAGCCGGCCCGGTTGGTCGACTCGGCCAGCACGGTGACGAACTCGAAGCCGGCATCGGCGGCGTCCCGCTCGCGCAGCCCGGTGCGGCCGACCTCCAGCTCGCACACCTTGGTCACGGCGGTGCCGATCACGCCGGGGAAGGTGGCGTACCCGCCACCGATGTTGATCCCGATCACCCGGCCCTGCTTGTTGGCGTGCGTGCCGAGCGGCACGTGCACCGGCATGCCGCTGACCCGGTGCAGGCTCTCCACGCAGTCGCCGGCCGCCCACACGCCTGGTACGCCGGGCACCCGCATCCGGCGGTCCACCCGGATCCCGCCGGACGGGCCGATCGGCAGGCCGGCCGCCTCGGCGAGCGCGGTGTTCGGGCGTACGCCCAGACCCAGCACCACGACGTCGGCCGGGATCGGCCCCTCGGTGGTGACCACCGCGGCGATCCGCCCGTCCCGCTCCTTGAGGCCGGTGACCTCCATCCCGGTGCGGATGCCGATGCCGGTGCCCCGCATCGCCTCGGCCACCAGCTCGCCCATGTCCGGGTCGACCGTGGACATCGGCTGCGCGGCCTGCTCGACCAGCTGCACCGAGAGCCCGCGCTGCACCAGCGCCTCGGCCATCTCCACCCCGACGTAGCCGCCGCCGACCACCACCGCGTGCCGGGGCCGGGGTTCGCGTTCGAGCCAGTCGAGCAGCGCGGCGCCGTCGTCGAGCGTCTGCACGCCGAACACCCCGGCCACGTCGTCGCGTGCCCACTCCGGCTGCACCGGGCGGGCGCCGGTGGCGTAGACCAGGGTGTCGAAGCCGACGCGGACCTCACGGTCGCCGTCGAGGTCGCGCGCGACCACCTCGCGGCGGTCGAGGTCGATCGCGGTGACCTCGTGCCGCATCCGGACGTCGATGTCGAAGTCGTCGCGGAAGGCGTCCGGGGTGCGGGCCACCAGTTGGTCGCGTTCCGGCACCAGGCCGCTGATCCAGTAGGGGATGCCGCAGGCCGAGTAGGACGTGAAGTGGCCCCGCTCGAACGCGACGATCTCCAGGTCCGCCCGGTCGCGGCGGCGTCGCGCCTGGGACGCCGCCGACATGCCGGCGGCGTCCCCGCCGACGACGATCATCCGCTCCGCCACGCCGCTCATCCTGTCACGCCGGGCCCCGGCCGGGCGGCCGCTCAGCCACGGGTCTGCCGGGCCACGTCCGTGACCACGTCGACCAACCGGCCGGTACGCGCGAACACCGCCCGCTGCCGGGCCGCGCCGCTGCCGTGCCGGCGCAGGCCGCCCAGCAGCTCGGTCACCCGGTCGAGGTCGCCGTGCCGTGCCAGTTCCGGGCGGAGCCGGTCGACCAGCCGGTCCAGCAGCTCCCAGGCCGGGCGCAGCTCGCCGTCGGTGAGGTCGACGCCGTCGCCCTCCAGCCCGTCGTGGGCGGCCCGCCAGTGCGCCGCGACCAGCAGGTGGTGGTCGGTGTTGACGGCGGGTCGACCGGCCGCGATGTCGGTCAGCGCGGTCGCCACGAGTGCGCGGACCAGCGCCGCGACCAGCACCGCGTCGTCCACCGAGGGACAGACGTCGCCGATGCGGATCTCCACGGTCGGGTACTTCGCGGAGAGCCGGGCGTACCAGTAGAGCATCCCCTCGTCCAGCATCACGCCGCTGGCGATGAGCTGGCGGATCAGGCGCTCGTAGTGCTCGTGCGACTCCAGGAAGGGGGTGGGCGCCACCGACGGCCAGCGTTCCCACTCGACCGAGCGCCAGCTCGCGTAGCCGGTGTCCTCACCCCGGGAGAACGGGGAGTTGGCGGTGACCGCGTGCAGGATGGGCAGCCAGGGGCGGACGTGGTTGAGCACGTGCACGCCGGTGTCCGGGTCCGGGATGCCGACGTGCACGTGCATGCCGTTGTTACCGGGGCCGGGCACCAGCAGCCGGAACCGCTCGATCATCCGGTCGAAGCGGGGCTTGTCCACCACCGGGGGCACCGGGCCGTCGACCGGGCCGGTGCCGATGGCCAGCAACCGTACGCCGGCCCGCTCGGCGGCGTCGGCCAGCTCGGTGCGGAGCATCGCCAGCGAGTGCCGGATCGACGACAGCTCCAGCCCGGGTGGGCTGCCGATCTCGATCTGGCTGGTCTGGAACTCGCGCTCCACCTGACCTCGCAGCTCGGCCGGCACCTGCTCCATCACCAGGTCGACGGCGGGTACGGCGGCGCCGGTGTGCGGGTCGGCGAGCAGGAACTCCTCCTCCACACCGACCGTCAGCAGTTCCGTTCCGCCCGGTGCGGCGTTCCGTTCCCGCTCCGCCACTGAGCCGCTCATCGTCACCACCGCTTCCTCCCGACCGGCCACGGCACCGTGCCGCGTGGTCGAGGCCCTGTTACCCACCGTGTCGTCGCCCGGAAACGCCCGGGCGGCGTGTCGGGCCGGCTCTGGTGGAGGAACCCGCACCAGTTCGGGGAGGTGGGGGGATCAGGCGGGCTTCGATACCGCCACCTCGCCGTAGTGGCGGGTCCGGGCCGCGCGGGTCGGGCGGGAGGGGATTGCGCCAGCTCGGCGAGGTGGTGCGAACGGGCACTCCGGACGTGACACGGGAGGCTACGGTGGTGTTCGTGGCGGGGATGCTGGGGGTGCTGACGGGGCTCTGGGCCTATGGCCTCGCCCTGTTCGCGGACCGGCCGGTCGGGCTGCTCGCCGGTGCGGCGGTCGCCGCCGCGCTGTTGCTGGCCACCCTGCTCGCGCTGCGGGCCCGCCGGCTCGGCGCGCTGCCCGCCACGGCCGCCGCGCTGGCCGCGGTGGTGCTCGCCGGGGTCGGCCTGACCGTGGACCGTTTCGACGCCGACCACCCCGTGCCGACCCACCTGATGTACGCGCTCGACGCCGGCACCGGCAAGGCGGCCTGGCTCAGCCACGAGGAGGCGCCGCAGCCCTGGACCGACGGGTACGTCGACCGGAGCATCTCGGTGGCCGACGACTTCCCCGGCCTGGGCGACGGGGAGCTGCGCGCCGGCCCGGCCGAGGCGGCCTCCCTGCCGGCGCCGAAGCTGGAGACGCTCTCCGACACCCGCAGCGGTGACCAGCGCGTGCTGCGGGTGCGGGTCACGCCGCAGCGGCCGGTACGGCTGCTGACGCTGCACGTGGACACCACCGCCGCGACCGTGCGGGCCGCCACGGTGGCCGGGCGGGAGGTGCCGGTCAAGGCACGCGAGGGCCGGTGGGGGTTCGGCGTCGTCTTCCACGCCCCGCCGCCGGAGGGCATCGAGGTGACGCTGACGCTGGCGCCCACGGGCGACGGCCCGGTGAATCTGCGGGCCATGGACGCCAGCGACGGCCTGTCCTCGCTGCCCGGCTTCCGGGCCCGGCCGGCGGACGTGGGCGTGGTCGGCTCGCACAGCTCGGAGATGCTGGCGGTGGCGCGCACGTACTCTCTCTGATGGACAAGCCGGTGGTCGTGGTGACCCACCGGGTGCCGGAGGGCTGGGAGCCCGCCAGCTCGGCCGCCAGCGGGGTGGCCGCCGGATCGTAGGGTCACGGGCGTGATCGACGCGTTCTCCACCGCCGTGGCGCGGCACCGACGTCCCGTCCTGGTGGTGGGTCTGCTGGTGGCGGCCGGCAACGCCGTGGCGATGGGGTACGCGCCCGACCTGGCACGGGCGTTGCTCCTGCCGGTCCTCGCCCTCGCCCTGACCGCCCTGATCCTGGCGATCGTCACGCTGGGAAACCGGCCCGCCGCGCTGGTGGCGCTGCCGCGACCACTGTCCTTCTCCCCACCGGTGGCAGGGTGGCGGGTCCTGCTCGCCCTGGGCCTCCTCGGACAGGCCTCCACGACCGTCGGCGCGTACCTGCGCTCCGCCGAGGCGGGCATCGACACCACCATCGACGCCGTCCTCGGCGTGCTCTGGCTCGCGCTGATCGCGCTGGTGGTCAGGGCGGCGGTGCGCGGGCACGACGTGCGGCTGGACCCGGAGGGCCTACACGTGACGGGTCTCCTCGGGTCGCGCACCGTCCCGTGGGCGGCCGGGCCGGCCGCCGAGGCGCCAGGCGACGACGGCCGGTCGTCGATACGGCTCCCGCTGACCGTCGCGAGGCCCGAGCTGGTGCGGCGGCACGGCCTGGTGGTGGGCCGCCCCAGGCTGCCCACCGACGGCGTCGACGCCCGCTTCCTCGCCGCCGTGATCAGCCACTACGTCGCCCATCCGCAGCACCGCTCCGCCATCGGCACGCCGGAGGAGTACCGGCGCCTGCACACCCACCTGCGCGGCGCCACCGGTTGAACCGGATGGCGAAGCGGGCCATCGTCATCGCATGTGGCACGCGCCCGACGCCGACTGCTGGCTCCACCCCGACGTCGAGGTCGGCAGGTCCGGAATCGCGGATGCGGGCCTGTTCGCCCGCGCTCCCCTCCCGGCCGGCACGGGTCAGCGCACCCGCGGACCGTGGATCTCCACGATCAACTCAGCCATCCGAGCATGATGGCCGGCTGCGCGGACGCGGTCCAGAGATACCCGGTCGCCGGGCGCACACCCGCTCGCTACGCTGCGCCGCATGCGGCTGGAGACGATCACCCCGGACAACTACGAGGCGGCCCTCGGCCTGTCGGTGCGCCCCGACCAGGAGGATCTGGTGGCGCCGGTGGTCAAGTCGCTGGCCGAGGCGTACGTCTTCCCGGAGCACGCCTGGCCGAGGGTGATCTACGACGGGGACCGGCTCGTCGGTTTCCTCATGGCGTTCTTCGACATCGCCTGGAACGACCGCCCGGACGACGTCCGGGCCGGACTGTGGCGGCTGAACATCGCGGCCGACGCGCAGGGCCACGGCTACGGCCGGTTCGCCGTCGACGCGGTGTGCGCGGAGATCCGGGCCCGGGGCGGCGACCGGGCGTACGTCACCTGGGAGCCCCGCCCCGGCGGACCGGAGCCGTTCTACCTGAAGCTGGGTTTCCGGCCGACCGGCGAGCGCAGTGGCGGCCAGACGGTCGCCGCCCGGGACCTCTGAGCCGGCCGTGGGAATCCTCTGCGACTACTTCTCGGCGCCGGACGACGAGGCTGCCGCCGCGGTCGCCGACGTCCCGGGCGGCCCGGGCTCCGCGCCCGATCCCGGTCTCGAGGTGGTCGAGCTGAAGGGGATCCAGCCGACTGTGCAACTCGGCACGCTGGAGGCGCTCCTGACCGGCCGCGATTACGACGCGGTGACGGAGAACACCACTTCGGGGAGATGGCCGTATCCGAGCCGTCGGGATGCCGCCATTTCGGCGTAGTGGAGTTGATCAAGCGCCGGGCAGGTCACTTCCAGCGGAAGTGGACGAAGAGGCGGCCGAAGTTCTTCGAGTCCTTCTCGACCCGGTGGTAGAGCTGCTTGACGTCCTTCTGGTCGAGGAAGCGCAGCACCTTCTTCTTGAGCGCGCCGGAGCCCTTGCCCGGGATGATCTCCACGAGCGTGGCCTTCTTCGCCACGGCCTCGTCCATGATCCCGCGCAGCGCGCGGTCGATGTCGTGGCCCTTGTTGTAGATGTCGTGGAGATCGAGCTTCAGCTTCACCAGTCCATCCTAGGTACGCCGAAGGGCAGCCCACCCGGGCTGCCCTTCGACGGGGCTCAACGACCGACCTTGCCCTCCACCCGGCGCAGCGCCGTCGTGTAGTCGGTGTTCGTCGAGTACATGGCCGCCGCGATGCGCAGGTGCCGCAGCGCGTCGGCCGGCCGGTTCATCCGCTCCAGCGTCCGACCCAGCACGTGGTGCGCGTAGTGGTCGCTCGGGTCCCGGTCGACCAGCTCGCGCAACTGCTCCTCGGCGCGGTTGAGCTGCGCCGACTGGAAGTACGCCCGGGCCAGCAGCTGCCGGACCGAGGAGTTGTCCGGCTCCGCCTCGATGATCGGTTCGAGCAGCCGGGCCGCCCCGGACGGGTCCCCGGAGTCGAAGAACATGGTCGCCCGCCGGTACTCCGCCAGAAGGTCCACTTGACCCACCTCCTCGTGTCGCGTCAGCCCTTTGTCCGACGCTGGCACAACACCGGCGCGAGCGCGAGTGTTCCACGGGTGGAGATCAGGGTCTCGGGTCGTACCTGTCGCCCACCAGGTCCCAGGCCCGGACACCGCCCACGATTCCGGCCGTGTTCGGGACGACCACGACGTCGTCCCCCATCCGGGCCACCTGTTCCGGCCGGATCAGCCGCGAGTTGCCCCCGCCGAGATACAGCCGGTCCCAGCGGAACACCGGCCGCAGGCCGTCCACCACCTGCCGGATCCGCCGGGACCAGAACGCGTCGCCCAGGCGGCGCCGTTCCGGCTCGCCCACGTACGTGTCGTAGGTGGTGTTCCAGCGCACCGGCGCGTGCGACAGCTCCAGGTGCGGGGCGAGCACCCCGCCGTCGAAGAGCGCGCTGCCCAGCCCGGTGCCGAGCGTCAGGACCAGCTCGCACCCGGTGCCGGCGACCACGCCGGCGCCGTGCACCTCGGCGTCGTTGAGGACCAGCGCGGGTACGCCGAACGCCTCGGCCAGCGCGGCGCGCGCGTCGTACCCGGACCACTCCGCGACCAGGTCCGGGTCGACGCGACTGCGCGGCCCGGAGCGGGTCACGTAGTGCGGCGTGGCCACCACCACGCCGTGCCGGATCATGCCGGGCATGCCGACGGTGAGCCGGTCCGCGGCGGGCAGCCGGGCGCCGAGATCCCGCAGCGTCGTCACGAACAGGCTGGGAGGCAGGGGGTACGGCGTGGGCACGCGCAACGGCCGGGCCCGCATGGTCCCGGCGGCGTCCAGCACGGAGGCCTTGATCCCGCCGCCCCCGCAGTCGATCGCCAGTGTGGTCGCCACGGCTGTGAGTCTCCCTCAGACCGCGTCCGCCCCGAGCGCGGGTCACGGTAATCCGGAGGCGCCCGCCGGTAGGCTCGGTTCCCTGATGAGCGCCACGTTGATCGCCAAGGACCTCACCGCCGGCCACGGTGACCGCCTTCTCTTCTCCGACCTGAGCCTGGTCGTCGCGCCCGGCGACGTGGTCGGCCTGGTCGGGGTCAACGGCGCCGGCAAGTCCACGCTGCTGCGGACGCTGGCCGGGCTCCAGCCCCGGGAGCAGGGGTCGGTGGCGTTGAACCCGCCCACCGCCACGGTCGGCTACCTGCCGCAGGAGCCGGAGCGCCGGCCCGGCGAGACGGTCCAGGACTTCCTGGCCCGGCGTACCGGCGTGACCGACGCGCAGGCCGCGCTGGACGCCGCCACCGAGGCGCTGACCACCGGCGCGGCCGGCGCCGACGACGCGTACGCGACCGCCCTGGAACGGTGGCTCGACCTGGGCGGCGCGGACCTGGACGAGCGGGCCGCGCAAGTCGCCGCGGAGCTGGGCCTGGACGTCGGCCTGGACCACCCGATGACCGGCCTGTCCGGCGGGCAGGCGGCCCGGGCCGGGCTGGCCTCGCTGCTGCTCAGCCGCTACGACATCTTCCTGCTCGACGAGCCCACGAACGACCTCGACCTGGCCGGGCTGGACCGGCTGGAACGGTTCGTCACCGGGCTGCGCGCCGGCGCCGTGCTGGTCAGCCACGACCGCGAGTTCCTCACCCGCACGGTCAACCGGATCGTCGAGCTGGACCTGCACCAGGGCCAGGTCAAGCACTACGGCGGCGGCTACGCGGCCTACCTGGAGGAGCGGGAGGTGGCGCGCCGGCACGCCCGCGAGGAGTTCGAGGAGTACGCCGAGACGAAGGCCGACCTGGAGGCGCGCGCCCGGACCCAGCGGGCGTGGATGGAGAAGGGCGTGAAGAACGCCCGGCGCAAGGCCACCGACAACGACAAGATCGGCCGCAAGTTCCGGGCCGAGTCCACCGAGAAGCAGGCGGCCAAGGCCAAGCAGACCGCCCGGCTGATCGAGCGGTTGGACGTGGTCGAGGAGCCGCGCAAGGAGTGGGAGCTGCGGATGGAGATCGCCGCCGCGCCCCGCGCCGGCGCCGTCGTGGCCTCGCTGCGGCAAGCGGTGGTACGCCGGGGCGACTTCACGCTCGGCCCGGTGGACCTCCAGATCGACTGGGCCGACCGGGTGGCGATCACCGGGGCGAACGGCTCCGGCAAGAGCACGTTGCTGGCCGCGCTGCTGGGCCGACTGCCGCTGGACGCGGGCCACGCCGCGCTCGGCCCGGGCGTGGTGGTCGGCGAGGTGGACCAGGCCCGAGGGCTGTTCCTCGGCGACCAGCCGCTGCTCGACGCGTTCGGCGCCGCCGTAGGAGATCTCGCGCCGGCGGATGTGCGGACGCTGCTGGCCAAGTTCGGCCTGCGCGCCGACCACGTGCTGCGGCCGGCGGCGACGCTGTCCCCGGGCGAGCGGACCCGCGCAGCGCTGGCCCTGCTCCAAGGGCGCGGGGTGAACCTGCTGGTGCTCGACGAGCCGACCAACCACCTCGACCTGGCCGCGATCGAGCAGCTGGAGTCGGCGCTGGCCACCTACCCGGGCACGCTGCTGCTGGTGACCCACGACCGGCGGATGCTGGACGCGGTGAGCGTGAACCGGCGGCTGCGCGTGGCCGACGGACGGATCGCCGAGGATTGATCCGTGCCGACCGGCGCGCGCGGGGCCACAATGACCCCATGCTCAAGTGGGAGTACGCGCTGCTGGTCCGCCGCCGCCAGGCCGCGACCACGGACACCGGCTGGGAGATCGTCTTCGTCTGGTACGGCCCGGACGGCTCCATGATCGACGTGACGCCCTACGGCGACACCGCGCTGGCGCACCTGAACCGGGCCGGCGACCAGGGCTGGGAGCTGGTCGCGATGAGCGAGGACCCGTCGCTGCCCGGCAACGCCGAGCTGCACCGCTACCACCTCAAGCGCCCGAAGACCGCACCGGCGCAGCCCCGCCAGCGCATGCGCGGCTCCCGTACCCCCCGCCGCCCCCTCCCCACCTGACCCCTTCCCCCTCCCCTCCCTGCCGCTCCCCCGTCCCGGCGGTGATCAAGGAGTTTGCGTCAGCGGGGCGGGCCGCTCACGACACAAACTCCTTGGTCATCGTCGAGGGCGAGGGAGTGCGCATGCGGAAACGGCTCGTGCTGGCTGGCGGATGATTACCCGCCAGCCAGGAGCGATATGACTCCTGGTCATATCTATGACTCTGAGTCATATCGTTGTCAGGGGGGATGCCTTCGTGGGCGCGACACGCCCGGACGAGCGAGCCGCCGGAGGGAACAGCGCCGGGGCCTTCGTGGGCGCGACAGGCCCGGACGGGCAAGCCGCCGCCCGGAGCCGGACGGCCCGACGGCTCGTCGCGTGGTCGGTGACGGCCCAGGGTGCGTCCGGGCCTCGGCCGACAGGGCATGGTGGGCGTGTATCGGGGTGAATAGGGGGTAACGCGCCGCCGGAGGTGGCACATGGTGGCGATGGGGCAGGCCGCGCTCTCGGGTGAGCGGCTGCGACAGGCCGACGGCTTCCTCGCCGAGGCGTGGGCCGACATGGCCCGGCACGACGAGCGGCTGCGCGGCGTGACGGTGGAGGTGCGCTTCGACCGGGGGGTGGCCCACCTGACCGGCGAGGTCGCCGACCCGGCGCAACTGCGGCTGGTCCGGGAGCTGATCGGCCGACTCTCCGGGGTGCTGGGCGTGTGGTGCCGGGTGGGCGTCGCCGGCCGGCCGCCGGTGGTGGTCGACCTGGGCTGCGGGGCGACCAAGCAGTGGCCGGGCAACCTGGGGCTGGACATCTATCCGGCGCCGGGGGTGAACGCGGTCGCCGACCTCTCCGGCTCGCTGCCGCTGCGCGACGACTCGGTGGACGTGTTCTTCGCCGTGCACATCGTCGAGCACCTGATCGACTTTCTGCCTCTGTTCGACGAGTGTCACCGGGTGCTCCGTCCGGGCGGCGTGCTGCACGTGATGAGCCCGTGGTGGCGGCACGTCAACGCGGTCGCCGACCCGACCCACGTACGCCTGCTGGACGTGCAGACGTTCAAGGGCATCTGCGGTCAGCGCCCGCCCGGCACCCCGCGCTGGTATCCGCTGCACGTCGGCTGCGACGGCGCCTCCGTCTTCGCCGACCTCACCCCGCTACCCCCCGACGCCCCGACCCCAGCCCTCTCCCACCTGGCCCGCTTCTTCGACTGACCTCACCCCACCCCGACCCACCCCGGCGCGGGGTCGGGCGCGGGGGCCAGGCGGGTCAGGCGGATTCGCGGAGGGCCAGGCGGTGGGGGGCGACCAGTTCGCGGGGCGGGGCCTCGCGGTCGGGGCCGAGGCGGCCGGCGAGCAGCTCGACGGCGAGGCGGGCGATCCGCTCCTTGTCCGGGGCGACGGTGCTGAGCGTCGGGATCGAGAAGCGCCCGTCCTCGATGTCGTCGAAGCCGGCCACCGCCACGTCCTCCGGCACGCGCAGGCCCGCCTCGTGCAGGGCGCGCAGCGCGCCGAGGGCGAGCGTGTCGTTGAAGCAGAAGACCGCGTCCGGGCGTACCCCGGAGGTGAGCAGGTGCCGCATGGCGGCCGCGCCGTCGGCGCGGTGCCAGGCCGGCGCGGGCGCCACCAGGCGGTCGTCGTACGCGATCCCGGCCTCGGCCAGCGCGGCGGCGTAGCCGGCCAGGCGCAGCCGGGCGCTGGCGCCCTCGGGGGTGCGCTGGGACCCGATCGCGGCGATCCGGCGGCGGCCGAGGCCGACGAGGTGGGCGGTGATCTCCCGGGCGGCGGCCACGTTGTCGACCATGACGTGGTCGGCGGGGCCGTGGTCGACGCGCTCGCCGAGCAGCACCATCGGCAGTCCGTCGAGGGCGGCCAGGTCGTCTGCGGTGAGCGCGAGCGGGCTCAGGATGAGGCCGTCGATCATGTGGTCGCCGATCCCGCTGGCCGCCTTGCGTTCCTGCTCGGAACCGCCACCGGTCTGGTCGATCAGCACCGTCCAGCCATGTTCGGCGGCGGCGGTGACCACGTGCCGGGCCAGCTCGGCGAAGTAGGGGATGTCCAGCTCGGGCACGGCCAGCGCGATCACGCCGGTGCGCCCCTTGCGCAGGTTGCGCGCGGAGAGGTTGGGCCGGTAGTGGAGTTCGGCGATGGCCTCCTCGACCCGGGCCCGGGTGTCGGCGCGTACGTGCTGGTAGCCGTTGACCACGTTCGAGACGGTCTTCACCGACACGCCGGCCCGCTCCGCCACGTCCTTGAGCCTGTGCCGCACTGAACTTCCTCCCCGATGAACGCTGGCCGCACTCTACCGCGTCACGACGACGTAACGACCTCTTTACAGCGTTGCTTACAACGTTGTAGAAACCAGGGACACGGGTGACCGCGGTCACCCGGCGACTGCACCGAGGGAAAGGTGGCACCCGTGCCGAACGCGCAGCTCACGGTCGACCCGGCGTTCCGGGTCGGTCCGGCCGACCGACGGCTCTTCGGCTCCTTCGTCGAGCACATGGGGCGCTGCGTGTACGGCGGGGTCTACGAACCGGGTCACCCGAGCGCCGACTCGCGGGGTCTCCGGGGCGACGTGCTGGAGCTGACCCGGGAGATGGGCGTCTCGGTGGTCCGCTACCCCGGCGGCAACTTCGTCTCCGGCTACCGGTGGGAGGACGGCGTCGGGCCGGTGGGCGACCGTCCGCGCCGGCTCGACCTGGCCTGGAAGACGGTCGAGACCAACGCGTTCGGCCTCGACGAGTTCATGACCTGGGCGGCCGACGCCGGGGTCGAGCCGATGATGGCGGTCAACCTGGGCACCCGCGGCGTGGCCGAGGCGTGCGACCTGCTGGAGTACGCCAACCACCCGGGCGGCACGCAGCTGTCCGACCTGCGCCGCAAGCACGGCGCCGAGCAGCCGTACGGGGTGCGGCTGTGGTGCCTCGGCAACGAGATGGACGGCCCGTGGCAGGTCGGGCACAAGACCGCCGACGAGTACGGCCGACTGGCCGCCGAGACCGCCCGCGCCATGAAGATGATCGACCCGTCGATCAGCCTGATCGCCTCCGGCAGCTCCAACCGGCAGATGTCCACGTACGCGGCGTGGGAGGCGACGGTGCTGGAGCACACCTACGAGCACGTCGACTACATCTCCGCCCACACCTACTACGACCCCTCGGACGGCGACCGGGCCAGCATCCTCGCCTCCGCCGTCGACATGGACGCCTTCATCACCGAGGTGACCGCCACCGCCGACTACGTCGGCGCCAAGCTGCGGCAGAAGCGCAAGCTGAAGATCTCCTTCGACGAGTGGAACGTCTGGTACCAGTCACGCCTCCAGGCCGACCTGGACCGGCGCGGCTGGGTCGAGGCCCCGGCGCTGATCGAGGACGACTTCACCGCGGTCGACGCGGTCGTGGTGGGTGACCTGCTGATCACCCTGCTCCGGCACGCCGACCGGGTGGGCGTGGCCTGCCAGGCGCAGCTCGCCAACGTGATCGCCCCGATCCGCACCCGCACCGGCGGCCCGGCCTGGCGGCAGAGCATCTTCCACCCGTTCGCCCTCACCGCCCGGTACGCGCGCGGCACCGTGCTGCGCACCGAGCCGGTCGGCCCCACCTACGAGACCAGCCGGTACGGCGACGTGCCGGTGCTGGACACCGTCGCCGTGCACGACGAGGAGACCGGCGGCCTGGCCGTCTTCGCGGTCAACCGCGGCCCGGACGACCTCCCGCTCGAGGTGGACCTGCGCGGCCTGCCCGGCCTGCGCGCCGAGGCGCACACCACAGTCGCGGCCGGGGCCGACCCCGCCGCCATCAACACCGAGGCGGACCCCGAGCGGGTCACGCCCCGGCAGCTCACCACCCCCACCCTCGACGGCGGCCGCTGCACCGTGGCGCTGCCCGCCACCTCCTGGAACCTGCTGCGGTTCGCCCCGCATTCGTGACCAGGCAATACTTCATCCCGTCCCCCAAGGAGTAAGCATGATCCAGAACGAGATGAGCCGGCGGCGCCTGCTCGGCCTCGGCGTCGGCCTCGGTGCGGCGGCGTCGCTGACGCTGACCGGATGCGGTGGCGGCAGCAGCTCCGGCCCGTCCGGCTCGGCCGGCAACGGCGGCAAGGACTACACCGGCCCGAAGGTCGACCTGAAGCTGTGGAACGGCTTCACCGGCGGCGACGGCGAGATCTTCAAGGCCCTGGTGCAGCAGTTCAACAGCGAGCACAAGAACATCGCGGTCAGCGTGGTCACCTACGAGTGGCAGGACTACTACAGCAAGTTTCCCGGTGCGGTCTCCAGCGGCAGCGGACCGGACATCGCGGTCATGCACATGGACCAGCTCGCCACGTTCGCCGCCCGCGGCTCGATCAGCGAACTGGACGACGTCGCCAAGACCCTGGAGCTGAGCGAGGGCGACTTCGCCCCGACGGTCTGGAAGGGCGGCCTCTACAACGACAAGCGGTACGGCATCCCGCTGGACATGCACCCGCTGGGCTTCTACTACAACAAGGCGGTCATGCAGAAGGCCGGCCTGGACCCGGAGAAGCCGCCGACCACGAAGGACGAGTACACCGCCGCGCTGACCGAGCTGAAGAAGTCCGGCGTGCAGGGCTTCTGGGTCAGCCCGTTCCAGTTCACCGGCGGCATGACGTTCTACAGCCTGCTGCACCAGTGGGGCGGAAAGCTCTTCGACGACGAGGTGGCCAAGGCGACCTTCAACTCCGACCCGGCGGTCGAGGCGTGCACCTGGCTGGTCGACCTGATCAAGCAGGGCCACTCCCCGGCGAACGTCGGCCAGGACGCCGACTACCTGGCGTTCAAGAGCGGCAAGAACGCCTTCAACTGGAACGGCATCTGGCAGATCAACGACCTCAAGAAGAGCCCGAACGTGCAGTGGGGCGTCGCGCCGCTGCCGCAGATCGGCACCCAGCAGGCCGCCTGGGCGAACTCGCACAACTTCACCATCGTCAAGCAGCGCGCGGCGAACGAGAACAAGGTCTCCGGCGCCAAGGTCTTCATCAACTGGCTCAGCCAGCACTCGCTGGACTGGGCCAAGGGCGGCCAGGTGCCGGCCCGCAAGACGGTGCGGGACAGCGCCGAGTTCAAGGCGCTCACCGAGGTCAACGCGCTCGCCCCGGAGCTGGAGTACGCGGCGTTCCCGCCCGCCACGCCGGGTCTCGGCGAGGTCATCCTGACCTTCTACAACGCCTTCAACGAGGCGGCGCTGAACAAGAAGTCGCCGAAGCAGGCGCTCGACGACGGTGTGGCCAAGGCCAACAAGCAGCTCGAGGACAACCGCAAGAAGTACGGGAACTGATCCGTCGTGGCGGACGTGATCGAGGTCGGGGCGGCGCGTGACGGCGCGCCGCCCCCGGCGGGGCCCACCCGCGGCCGGGGCGCGACGCAACGCGGCAACCGGGCGACGCCGTACCTCTTCCTCGCGCCGTACCTGGTCCTGTTCGGCGTCTTCGGACTGGCGCCGATCCTGTTCGGGGTCTGGATCAGCCTGCACCAGTGGGACCTCCAGCTGCCCAACCGGCCGTTCCTCGGGCTGGACAACTACCAGGACCTCTTCTCCAGCGACTCGGCCATCTACGGCGACTGGTGGTCGAGTGTCCGGGCCACCGGCATCTTCACGCTGTTCTCGGTGCCGCTGCTGGTGGTGATCCCGCTGGGGCTGGCGCTGCTGCTCAACCGGTCCTTCCCCGGCCGCACGTTCTTCCGGGCCGCGTTCTTCGCCCCGTACGTGCTCGGCGTGGCCGTGATCGGCCTGCTCTGGCGGTTCCTGCTGGACGCCAACCTGGGCCTGGTCAACCGGCTGCTCGGCGCGGTCGGGCTGCCGGCGGACACGCCCTGGGTCACCGACGTGCCGTGGGCCTGGGTGTCCCTGGTCGGGGTGACCGTGTGGTGGACCTGCGGGTTCAACGCGGTGATCTACCTGGCCGGCCTCCAGGACATCCCGGCCGAGCTGTACGAGGCGGCGAAGGTCGACGGCGCCGGCGGGTGGGACCGGTTCCGCAACGTGACGATCCCCGGCCTGCGCCCGGTGATGCTCTTCGTCTTCACCACCACGATCCTCGCCTCGGCGAACGTCTTCGGGCAGGCCTTCCTGATCACCCAGGGCGCACCGGGCGAGCAGACCCGGACCGTGGTCTGGCGGATCGTGGACGAGGGACTGCGCGACTACGACGCCGGTCGGGCCGCCGCGATGAGCGTGTTCTTCGCACTGATGCTGGCCGTGGTGAGCGTCGTCAACTTCCGGCTGTTCCGCTACCGGGAAGACTGAGGGGCCGACCATGTCGAAACTGCGTCCGGTGCTGCGGTACGCCGTCCTGCTCCTGATCACCGCGATCTTCGTGACGCCCCTGGTGTGGATGCTGCTGACGTCGGTGAAGACGTACGACGCCGCCCAGCAGGTCCCGCCGAGCTGGCTGCCGAACCCGTTCTCCACCTACGGCTACGACCAGATCCTGAACAACACCGCCAACCCGGTGCTGCGCTGGTTCCTCAACAGCATGCTCGCGGCCACCCTGCACACGCTGCTGGTGCTGGTCACCGCGTCGATGGCCGCGTACGCGCTGGCCCGGATGCGGTTCCGGGGCCGCAAGGTGCTGTTCGGGCTGATCGTCGGCACGCTCTTCCTGCCGCCGACCTCGCTGATCATCCCGAACTTCATCATCGCCGAGCGGCTGAGCTGGATCGACACGCTGGCGGTGGTGATCGTGCCCGGCGCGGCCAGCGCGTTCGGGGTGTTCTTCCTGCGCCAGTTCTTCCTCTCCATCCCGGCCGAGCTGGAGGAGGCGGCGGTGCTGGACGGGGCGAACCAGTGGCAGATCTTCCGGCAGGTGCTGCTGCCGCTGTCGAAGCCGGCCCTGGCCACGCTCGCGGTGCTGTCGTTCCTCACCAACTGGAACGACTTCCTCTGGCCGGTGTACGTGCTGTTCAGCCCGGAGCGGCTGACCCTGCCGGCGGGCCTGGGCCTGCTCCAGGGCGCGTACGTGACCGACTACCCGGTGATCATGGCGGGGGCGATGCTGGCCAGCGTGCCGGTGCTGATCCTGTTCGTGTTCGCCCAACGTCATGTCATCCAGGGCGTCTCCCGCAGCGGCCTGAAGGGATGACCGGCCGGCGACTCCGGCGACGCGGCGCGGTGGCCCTGGCCGCCGCGCTGCTCGTCGCCGGCTGCGACAGCGGACCCACCCCATCGAGTACGCCGGAGGGCGCGCGCGTGTTCACCAACCCGGTCGTGGCGACCGATGCCCCCGACCCGCAGGCGATCCGGGTCGGCGACACCTGGTACCTGTTCCACACCAACGCGGGCGGGCGCAACGTCCCGGTGCTCACCTCACCCGACCTGGTGGAGTGGACGCCGGCCGGCGACGCGCTGCCCGAGCTGCCGGACTGGGCGGACGCCGGCAAGACCTGGGCACCCGAGGTGATCCAGCTCGCGCCGGACCGGTTCGTCCTCTACTACACGGTCGCCGACCGCGCCTCCGGCCGGCAGTGCCTGGGCCGCGCGGTGGCGAGCACGCCGCTCGGCCCGTACGCCGACGACTCCGCCGGGCCGCTGGTCTGCCAGGCGGACCTGGGCGGCTCGATCGACGCCAGCCCGTTCCGGGACACCGACGGCAGCCTGTGGCTGCTGTGGAAGAACGACGGCAACGCGATCGGGGTGGACACCTGGCTCTGGTCGCAGCGCCTCTCCCCGGACGGGCTGCGGCTGACCGGTCCGGCGGCGAAGCTGCTGAAGCAGACCGAGCCGTGGGAGGGCACGCTGATCGAGGGGCCGTTCCTGCACCGGCACGACGGGAGGCTGTTCCTGTTCTTCGCCGCCAACGCGTACGACAAGGACACCTACGCCGAGGGCTACGCGGTGTGCGAGGGGCCGGCCGGGCCGTGCGTGAAGGCGCCGGAGAACCCGATCCTGCGCAGCAACGACGTGGCGTCCGGGCCGGGGCACGCCTCGATGGTCGAGAAGGACGGGCGTACCTGGTTGATCTACCACGCCTGGCCGCCGGGGCAGGAGGGCACCACCGACCCGGGTCGACAGGTGTGGCTGGACGAGATCGTCTGGACCGACGGCAAGCCGACGCTCAAGGGCCCCACCGGGTCCGCGCAGCCCCGCCCCTGAGGAAGGAAGGGCCCCCTCTTAACGCCTCCGGTAGAGGAAGGGCCCCTTCTTAACACCGGAGTGTTAAGAAGGGGCCCTTCCTTTCAGGGGCCCGCCTCAGGGGGTGGGGGCGGGCTCGGGGGTGTCGGCGTGCTCGCGGCGGGCCAGGCGGTTCTTGCGGTGCCCGTAGCCGAAGTAGATGATGCCGCCGAGCACCATCCAGGCCAGGAACCGCAGCCAGGTCTCCACCGACAGGTTCAGCATCAGGTAGAGGCAGGCCAGTGCGGAGACGATCGGCAGCACCGGCGAGAACGGCACCTTGAACGGCCGGTTCAGGTCGGGGCGCCGCTTGCGCAGGATCGGCACCGCGATCGAGACCAGCACGAACGCGCAGAGCGCGCCGATGCTGACCAGGTCGGCCAGCGCGGAGAGCGGCAGGAAGCCGGCGAGCAGCGCGACGCCCACCGTCATGATCGCCGAGATCCGGTACGGGGTGCCCCAGCGCGGGTGCACCTTGGCGATCGAGGGCGGGATGAGCCCGTCCCGGGCGATGGCGAAGCCGATCCGGCCCATGGCCACCAGGTCGACCAGGATCACGCTGGTCAGGCCGGCGATCGCGGCGATGGAGACGAGCACCGCGGCCCATCCGGCACCGGCCGCCTTGAACGCGGACGCGATGGGCGCGCCCTCGTCGATCTCGGTGTACTTGACCATGCCGACGACGACGAGCGAGACGCCGATGTAGAGCACGGTGGAGATGAGCAGCGTGCCGAGCAGGCCCAGCGGCAGGTCCCGCTTGGGCTTGCGGGTCTCCTCACCCAGGTTCGCCACGGCCTCGAACCCGGTGTACGCGAAGAACACCACCGCGGCGGCGGTGAGCACACCGGCGAAGCCGAAGACGGAGGGTTCCAGTCCGAAGATGGCCTGGGTGACCGGCTGCCGGATGCCGTCCTCGCCGGCCCCGGCCGGCTCGCTGGACGGGATGAACGGGCTGAGGTTGGCCGCCTTCACGAAGAACAGCCCGGCGATGATGATGAAGGCACAGATCGCCACCTTCACCAGGACCAGCAGGTTTGTCACCCGGGCGGACTCCCGGATGCCGACGATGCCGATCACGCCGAGCACCAGCACGATGGCGATCGCGCCGAGGTTGACGATGCTGCCCTCCTCGGCGAACCAGGCGCTGGGCAGGCCGACGAGGTCGGCGAGGTAGCCGGACCAGCCCCGGGCCACCACCGCCGCGCCGAGCGCGAACTCCAGCAGCAGGTCCCAGCCGATGATCCAGGCGACGATCTCGCCCATGGTCGCGTACGCGTAGGTGTAGGCACTGCCGGCGGTCGGCACGCTGGCGGCCAGCTCGGCGTAGCAGAGCGCGGCGAGCAGCGCGACCACCCCGGCGATGCCGAAGGAGATGACCACACCCGGGCCCGCGCTGTTCTTCGCCTCGATGCCGGTCAGCGTGAAGATGCCGGTACCGATCACGATCCCGATGCCGAAGCCCATCAGGTCGACCGAGCCGAGCCGGCGGCGCAGCCCGGGCTTGCCGTCGCTGCCGTCGGCGTCGCCCTGGGCGAGCACGTCCTGGATCGGTTTGGTCCGCAGGACTGACATGGATCACCTCCCCCACCGTGCGACCACCACGGTGGCGGTCCGTGACCGGCCAAGCTACCCAGCCCCTCCCCCGCCCAATCCAGTACCTGACGTGTCGGTTCGGTCACGATGCGAAACGTGACGCGGTCCACCGGGCCGCGCCCGGCGGACCTGGCGCATCGATCCGGCACGGGGGTCTTGCGCGGCGTACGGATTGATGAAAGTTTTCTACCGGTGACATGAGTCACGCGGCGAATCTTGCCGTCCCACCCGGACCCGACGAAGGGACCGCACCGCATGAAGGCAACTCGGCTCGGAGCCGCCGCGCTGGCCGCGGCGCTGCTCGGCGCGCTGGTCGCCGGCACCCCGGCGCAGGCCGCGCCGGCGCCCACCTCCACCGACACGACCACCACCGACTGCGTCACGAACCCGGCCACGCCGAAGCGGCAGTTCCGGGCCATGTGGATCGCGTCGGTGACGAACATCGACTGGCCCAGCAAGGACTCCTGGACCGCGCCGGACCAGGTCGCCAAGCAGAAGGCCGAATACCTGGCCTGGCTCGACCTGGCCCAGAAGCTCAACCACAACGCCGTCGTGGTCCAGGTCCGCCCCACCGCGGACGCGTTCTGGCCCTCGCCGTACGAGCCCTGGTCGGAGTACCTGACCGGGGTGCGCGGCCAGGACCCGGGCTGGGACCCGCTGGCCTTCCTGGTGGCCGAGTCACACAAGCGGAACCTGGAGTTCCACGCCTGGTTCAACCCGTACCGGGTCTCCATGCCGGCACCCGGCGGCGCCGGCGCCGACCTGTCCAAGCTGGCGCCGAACAGCCCGGCCCGGCAGCACCCCGACTGGGTCTTCGCCTACCCGCCCGCGGGGGTCGCCGGCAGCCGGCTCTACTACAACCCCGGCATCCCCGAGGTCCGCGAGTTCGTCCAGACCGCGATGATGGACGCGGTCACGCGGTACGACGTCGACGGCGTGCACTTCGACGACTACTTCTACCCGTACCCGAGCGGCACCTACCAGGTGCCGGACGACGCCACGTTCGCGCAGTACAACCGGGGCTTCACCGACAAGGCCGACTGGCGGCGGGACAACATCGACCTGCTGGTGCAGGAGATGAACGCCAAGATCAAGGCGGCCAAGCCGTGGGTGAAGTTCGGCGTCAGCCCGTTCGGCATCTGGCGCAACGCGTCGGCCGACCCGAACGGCTCGGACACCACCGGCTCGCAGTCCTACGACATCATCTCCGCCGACACCCGCAAGTGGGTCAAGGAGGAGTGGATCGACTACATCGTGCCGCAGCTCTACTGGTACATCGGCCAGTACCCGGCGGCCGACTACGCCCGGCTGGTGCCGTGGTGGGCCGAGCAGGTGCGCGGCACCAGGGTGCAGCTCTACATCGGCCAGGCCGACTACAAGAGCGGTGAGTCGGCGTACGGGTCGTTCTGGATGAACCCGCAGGAGCTGTCGAACCACCTGACGCTCAACCGGTCGTACCCCGAGGTGCTCGGCAACGTGCACTTCTCCGCGGTGCAGGTCCGGGCGAACCGGCTCGGCGCCACCGACATCTACGCCGCCGAGCACTACTCCCGACCGGCGCTGGTGCCCACCATGACGCACCTGCCGCACAAGCCGCTGCTGTTCCCCGTGGTCACCAAGGCCCAGCGGGAGGCGGACGGGGTACGGCTGAGCTGGCGGCAGCCGGCCGACGGCAAGGGCCCACTCGGCACCGCCACGTCGTACGCGATCTACCGGTTCGACGGCCTCGGCCGGGCCGGTCGCTGCGACTTCGCCGACGCCTCGCACCTGGTCGGCACCGTCCGGGCGACCGACGGCGCGGTGCAGTCCTGGGTGGACACCACCGCGACCGACGGCGCCCGCTACACCTACTACGTGACCGCGCTGGACCGGCTGGCGAACGAGAGCCCGGCGAGCCTGCCGCGCTTCGTGCGCTGACCCCACCGGATGCCCCCGGGCCGCCACGGCGGCCCGGGGGCATTCGTCTGTTTGGGCGGATGTCAGCGAGCCGTTTCCCGGGCCGTCGCCCCAGTTCACCCCGCTGATCGACACTTGTCGAAATCCGGAGATCCCGGGTCGTCACCCGTCCCGACGCTCACCCCGCGGAGGTCCCCGTGTCCCGTCGCCTCGCCACCGCCCTCGCCGCCGGAACGCTCGCCCTGCTCACCCTGCTCGGCCTGGCCACACCGGCCGCCGCCGCGGTGAGCACCCAGCAGAAGCTCTCGGTGCTGTCCTCCTGGACCCAGACCAGCGCCTCCAGCTACAACGCCTGGAACAGCGCCCGGCTGAACAAGGCCCCCTGGACCGAGTACGGCTTCGACTGGTCCACCGACTACTGCTCGTCCAGCCCGGACAACCCGCTCGGCTTCACCTTCAACCTGTCCTGCTACCGGCACGACTTCGGCTACCGCAACCACAAGGCCATGGGCATCTTCCCGGCCAACAAGTCCCGCCTCGACAGTGCGTTCTACGCGGACCTGAAGCGGGTCTGCGCCACCTACAACACGGTGGTCCGACCGGCCTGCTACAGCCTGGCCTGGACCTACTACCAGGCGGTCAGCATCTTCGGCTCGGTCGCCGCGGTGCAGCAGGCCGACCTCGACCGCGCCGCGCGGATGAAGGCCGACGCCGAGCGCCGCGCCGCCGTCCGCGGCTGATCCGGCGGACCGACCGCCGAACCGGTCAGCCCGTCGTGCTGCGCGGTTCGGCGGCCGGCCGGGAACCGGCGGTGGACGCCCCGAAGCGGGTCGAGTCCGCCCCCAGGTCGGGGTGCTCGACGTGCAGCGCCAGCGCGGCCGCCTCGTCCAACCGCAGGCCGGCGCCGGCG
>NZ_CADEAU010000016.1 GCF_902825405.1 Micromonospora maritima
CGCGCTGCGGCAGCGGGACCCCCGGGTGCTCGCCGCCACGCTCGGCAACGACCTCCAGGCCGCCGCGCTGACCATGCGCCCCGCCCTGGCCGAGACGCTCAAGGCCGGCGAGGCTGCCGGCGCGCTCGCCGGCATCGTGTCCGGCTCCGGCCCCACCTGCGTGTTCCTCGCCGCCGACGCCGCCGACGCCGGGCGGATCGCCGCCGAGCTGACCGACGCCGGGGTGTGCCGGGAGGCGCGGGTCGCACACGGGCCGGTCGCCGGCGCCCGCATCGTCTGACGCCCCGTACCCTTGACCCAGGCGTCCCGGCCCCCGGGGCGCCTGAGTCGTGAAGGGTGGGTCTGTGGCCAACATCGTCAACCTGGACCGGGTGTCCAAGGGGTACGGCGCCGCCGGGCCGCTGCTCACCGACGTCTCGCTCGGCCTCGACGACGCCGACCGGGTCGGTGTCGTCGGCCTCAACGGCGCCGGCAAGTCGACGCTGCTGCGGCTGCTCACCCGCACCGAGGAACCCGACGACGGCCGCGTCACCCACCGCCGCGACCTGCGCGTGGCCTGGCTGCCGCAGCGCCTGGACCTGGCCCCCGAGCTCACCGTGCGGGACGTCGTGCTCGGCACCGCCTGGCTCGGCGAGAGCATGGGCGCCGAGCACGAGTGGGCCGGCGACGCGGGCGTCCGGGCGATCCTCGACGGCCTCGGCATGCCCCACCTCGGCCTCGACACGCCGGTCGGCCCGATGTCCGGCGGCGAGCGCCGCCGGGTCGCGCTCGCCGCGCTGCTGGTCCGCGACGCCGACCTGCTCGTCCTCGACGAGCCCACCAACCACCTCGACGTCGGCGGCGTCGACTGGCTGGCCCGGCACCTGGTCACCCGCAAGGGCGCGCTCGTCGTGGTCACCCACGACCGCTGGTTCCTCGACGCCGTCTGCACCACCACCTGGGAGGTCGCCGACCAGACCGTCCGGGCGTACGAGGGCGGCTTCGCGGCCTGGACGCTGGCCCGCGTCGAACGGCAGCGCGTCGCCGCCGCCACCGAGGCCCGCCGGCAGAACCTGCTCCGCAAGGAGATCGCCTGGCTGCGCCGGGGCGCCCCGGCGCGCACGTCCAAGCCCAAGTTCCGCATCGACGCCGCCAACGCGCTCATCGCCGACGTGCCGGAACCGCGCGACACCATGTCGCTGCAACGGCTCGCCACCGCCCGCCTCGGCAAGCAGGTGTACGACCTGGAGCACGTCCGGCTGCACGCCGGCCCCAAGGAGATCCTGCACGACACCACCTGGCAGGTCGGGCCCGGCGACCGGGTCGCGGTCCTCGGCCGCAACGGCGCCGGCAAGACCACCCTGCTGCGGATGCTGGCCGGGGTGACCCACCCCGACGGCGGCCGGTTCGCCGCCGGGCAGACCGTCCGGCCGGCGTTCCTGTCCCAGGAACTCGCCGAACTCCCCGGCCATCTGCGCGTCCTGGAGGCCGTCGAGGAGGTGGCCCGCCGGGTGCAGTTCGGCGACCGGGAGATCAGCGCGTCGCAGCTCGCCGAGATCTTCGGCTTCGACGACCGGCGGCTCTGGACCCCGGTCAGCGACCTGTCCGGCGGCGAGCGCCGCCGCCTGCAGATGCTGCGGCTGCTCGCCGGCGAGCCCAACGTGCTCCTGCTCGACGAGCCCACGAACGACCTGGACACCGACACGCTCGCCGCGCTGGAGGACCTGCTCGACTCCTGGCCGGGCACGATCGTCGTGGCCAGCCACGACCGGTACCTGATCGAGCGGGTCACCGACGTCGCCTACGGCATGTTCGGCGACGGGCGGCTCGTGCACCTGCCCGGCGGCGTCGACGAGTACCTCGCCCGGGCCGCCGCGGCCGGCGGCCCGGCGCCCGCCGACCTCACCCCCGGCACGGCGGCGCCGGCGCGCGAGGGCATGTCCGCCGCCGAGGTACGCGTCGCGAAGAAGGAACTCAACCGGCTGGAACGGCAGATCGCCAAGCTGGAGCAGAAAGAGGCGGCCCTGCACGAGCAGCTCGCCGCCAACGCGACCGACTACGCCCGGGTGGCCGAGCTGGACGCCCAGCTCAAGGAGGTGCGAGCCGAGCGGGACCGCACCGAGGAGACCTGGCTCGCCCTCGCCGAGGAGCTGCCGGCCGGCTGACCATGGGGGGTGTGCGGCGTCACTGACCGGCGTACGGGACAATCAGCGGTGGAACCCTCGTCCGAACGGTCTTTTGGAGACGCAGAGATGGCCCACACCCCCGTCAACCACCCCGCGCGGCCGATCTACCGGGCGATCGGCGGGCTCGTTGGTCTGTACTTCGTCGTCTTCGGCGGCCTCGGCGTGATCGCCAGCGCCGGCAACGACTTCTTCGCGCAGGACGACACCAAGGTCCTCGGCCAGGGCACCAACATGGGCTTCTCGCTGCTCTCGGTGCTCATCGGCGCGGTGATCCTGGTCGGCACCGCGATCGGCCGCAACCTCGACGTGGTGATCAACCAGTGGCTCGCCTACACCCTGATGGCCGTCGGCCTGGCCGCGCTGGCGTTCCTCCAGACCGACGCCAACGTCGTCAACTTCTCGATCATGACGGTGGTCGTGGTCCTGACCCTGGCGCTGGTGCTGCTGATGGTCGGCATGTACGGCAAGGTCGGCACCGACGACGAGCACGAGGCCTGGCAGAAGGCCCGACTGGTGCTCTGATCCGCTCCACCCGAAGGCCCGGCGTCCGCGCCGGGCCTTCGGCGTTTTCCGGTACGGGAGCCGGTGCCCGGGTGACAATTGCCCCGAATCAGGCAGATGGCTGGAGGGCACCATGGCGCACTTCCCGGTGAACCATCCCGCGCGACCGCTCTACCGGGTGCTGTCCGGGCTCATCGGTCTCTACATCCTGGTCTTCGGCGTCTACGGCGTCTTCCAGACCTGGGGTGAAGGGCTGTTCGCCCGGAACAGCAACTGGGCCCTCGGGCTCCGTACCAACCTGGCCTTCTCGCTGGTCTCGGTGATCTTCGGTGCGGTCCTGATCGTCGGGGCGTCCCGCCGCAACAACCTCGGGCACTACATGAACCTCACCGCCGGTGCGGTCTTCCTGGTCACCGGCATCCTGATGATGTCGGTGCTCCAGACCTCGGCGAACTTCCTGAACTTCTCGATGTCCACGGTCATCGTGTCGCTGCTGTTCGGGCTGATCCTGCTCGCCACCGGCCTGTACGACAAGGTCGGGCCGCCCGAGCACGCCGAGGAGGAACGCCGCCGCCGCTACCACCCGGTCGCCGAGAGCCCTAACCCCTGATCGGGCCCGGCTTCGACTCCAGGTGCGACAGGCCGTTCCAGGCCAGGTTCACCAGGTGCGCGGCCACCGTCTCCTTGCGCGGCTTGCGCACCTCCAGCCACCAGCGCCCGGTCAACGCCACCATGCCCACCAGCGCCTGGGAGTAGAGCTCCGCCAGCTTCGGCTCGTAGCCCCGGCTGGAGAACTCCGCGCCGAGGATGTGCTCCACCTGGTGCGCGACGTCGTTCATCACGCTGCTGAAGTTGCCTGTCGCCGACATCAGCGGTGACTCGCGGACCAGCACCCGGAACCCGCTGGTCTCCTCCTCGATGTAGGTGAGCAGCGTCAACGCCGCCTGCTCCAGCAGCTCACGCGGGTGGCCCGCGGTCAGCGCCGTGGTGATCCGCTCCAGCAGCGAGCGGACCTCCCGGTCCACCACCACCGCGTAGAGCCCCTCCTTGCCGCCGAAGTGCTCGTAGACCACCGGCTTGGAGACCTTCGCCCGGGCCGCCACCTCCTCGATCGAGGTGGCGTCGAACCCGCGCTCGGCGAAGATCTGCCGAGCGATCGAGATCAACTGCTCGCGCCGCTGCGCCGCGGACATCCGCACCCGGGAGGGCTTCGCCGCCGGGACGGCCCGTCGGCGAGAGCGGTCGCTACCCGGTACATCGGTCACCCCGCCCATCCTGCCAGGCGCTGCCCGGCGGGGCCGACCGGTCGGTCGCTGTCGTACGTACGTTCTAATCTGCGGTGGTGACCGACCCACTCGCCACCGATCCGCTCGCTACCGAGGCGCGCCGCCTGCGCGTCGAGGAACAGCTGTCCGTCGCCGAGATCCGGGTCCGGCTGGGTATCGGCCGAGATCGCGTCTACGCGCTGCTGCGCGGTGTTCCTCCACCCGAACGGACCCGTCGGCCCCGTGCCCGGGACGACGACCGCGCCGAGGCCGTGCGGCTGCGTGCGGCCGGCAAGTCGGTCAACCGGATCGCGGAGCAGCTCGGCGTGGCGAAGTCGACGGCCTACCAGTGGGTGCGGCACCTGCCGCTGGATCCGGACGACGCGGCCGCGGAGCGGCGTCGCGCGCAATCCGAGGCCATGGCGGACGCCCGCCGGCGCGCCTACCGGGAGTCGCGCGACGCGGCGCAGGCCGCCGAGCAGACCCGGGCCGCGGGTGCGGTCGGCGGCCTGGGTGAACGGGATCTGCTGCTGCTGGGCGCGGCGATCTACTGGTGTGCGGGGAGCAAGTCGAAGCCGTGGCGGCCGCAGGATCGACTGGAGTTCGTCAACAGCGACCCCGGCCTACTGGGCCTGTCCTGGCGATCCTCGCCAACCGTGCCTCGAAGTCGCCAGCTCTACTGGCGCGTCGAGGGGGTGATGGCCGGCATCAGGGAGGCCGTCGAGGGGGCGGGAAACGACTGATTCGACATCTCCCTCACGACACCGCCGGCACGGCGACGACCTGAGACGGGCGGCCCACCGGCTCCACGCCGAGGGACGCGCCATCAACGAGATCGCAGTTCGCCTCGGTGTCGCCCCATCCAGGGCCGACCGCTGGCTGGGTCATCTTGCGCTCGACGCTTCTTCAGCGGCGGCAGTACGGCGACGTCACGCGGCGGGCGACCTGGGCGTCGACTTCCAGTCCTTCCAGCGGCTCACGTTGAAGAGACACAACCCCACGACGACACGGGTCAACGTGGGTGAGGACCACCGAGGATGCCTGGTGGTGCGCGTACCACGCTCACGCGACCTCTACCTGTGGATGGCGGGCGTTGTGGAGGGCCTGCTCCGTGGCCCTGCCCCTGATCCGAGACCTCCAGGGATGGACGACACCCGCTAAGCTGTCAACGCCCCCTTCGGCCGTGGTGTAACTGGCAACACCCAAGATTTTGGTTCTTGTGTTTCAGGTTCGAATCCTGGCGGCCGAGCGATCTCCAGGTATAGGCGTCCTTGTTGGGGTACGCGGCAACCTGTCCATCGGTCTGGTTAGCATGACCGCGAGACTGTCGCCGTCCCGACGGGAGCACGTCGTGTCCCAGCCCCACCTCCGCACCGTTGTCGTGCTCGCCGCCGGTGAGGGCAAGCGGATGAAGTCGTCCCTGCCCAAGGTGCTGCACCCACTGCTCGGCCGTACCCTGCTCGGCCACGTCCTGGCCGCGGCCGCGCCGCTGGGCGCGGACCGCACGGTGGTCGTGGTCGGTCACGGCGCCGACCAGGTACGGGAACACCTGACCGAGGTCGCGCCGGCGGCCACCCCGGTGCTCCAGGAGCGCCAGCTCGGCACCGGCCACGCGGTCCGGATCGCGCTGGACGCGGTGCCGGAGGCGACCGGCACCGTCGTGGTGATCAACGGGGACGTGCCGCTGCTGCGGCCGGCGACCGTCGAGGCGCTGGTCGAGGCACACGAGGGCGCGGGCGCGGCGGCGACCGTGCTGGCCGCCGAGGTGCCGGACCCGACCGGGCTGGGCCGGATCGTGCGGGACACGCAGGGCCAGCTGGAGCAGATCGTCGAGGAGCGGGACGCCACGCCGCAGCAGCGCGCGCTGCGCGAGATCAACGCGGGCATCTACGCGTTCGACGTGGCCCGGCTGCGGGAGGCGTTGGGCAAGCTCTCCACCGACAACGACCAGGGCGAGGAATACCTGACCGACGTCTTCGCCCTGCTGCGGGACGCCGGGGAGCCGGTGGCGGTGCACTGCGCCGCCGACCACGTGGAGACGCTCGGTTGCAACGACCGGGTGGAGCTGGCCGGGCTGCGCCGGCTGCTGCGGGACCGGGTCAACGAGGGCTGGATGCGCACCGGCGTGAGCATCCTCGACCCGCACACCACCTGGATCGACGTGACGGTGACCGTGCAGAAGGACGCGGTGATCGACCAGAACACCCAGCTCCAGGGCTCCACCGTGGTGGGCGCGGGCGCGCTCGTCGGCCCGGACACCACGCTCGTCGACACCGTGGTGGGCGAGGACGCGAGCGTGGTGCGCAGCCACGCGGTGGGCGCCGAGGTGGGCCCGCAGGCGAGCGTCGGCCCGTACGCGTACCTGCGGCCGGAGTCGCGGCTGGCCCGCAAGGCGAAGGTCGGCACGTTCGTGGAGACCAAGAAGGCGTCGATCGGTGAGGGCTCGAAGGTGCCGCACCTGTCGTACGTGGGGGACGCGACGATCGGCGAGCACAGCAACATCGGCGCGGCGACGGTGTTCGTCAACTACGACGGCGTCAGCAAGCACCACACCACCATCGGCAGTCACGCGCGTACCGGGGCGGACAACATGTTCGTGGCGCCGGTGCGGGTGGGCGACGGCGCGTACACCGCGGCCGGTTCGGTGATCATCGCGGACGTGCCCCCGGGCGCGATGGCGGTGGCCCGGGGTCAGCAGCGCAACGTGGAGGGCTGGGTGGTGCGCAAGCGGTCCGGCACGGCGGCCGCGGAGGCGGCGCAGCGGGCCCGCGAGGGTGCGTCGGAGTCGGGTGGGCCCGCAAGCGAAGGTGACTGAATCCACGGGGACCGCCGGGCCGTGGGTGGACCGGTGAACCCGGGGGATACTGCAACCGAACAGTCCCCGGCCCACCGCCGCCGGGTACCACCGACATACGGGAGCAGACGGGCCCATGGGCAGCATCGTCGCCGAGAACCGCAAGAGCCTGATGCTCTTTTCCGGACGGGGTTTTCCGGAGCTGGCCAAGGAGATCGGTGAGGTGCTCGGCGTCGCGCCGACGCCGGCCGACGCGTACGAGTTCGCCAACGGTGAGATCTTCGTACGGTTCAAGGACTCGGTCCGTGGTTCGGACGCCTTCGTGGTGCAGTCCGTGACGCACGGCGTGAACACCTGGGTCATGGAGACCCTGATCATGGTCGACGCGCTGAAGCGTGGTTCGGCCAAGCGGATCACCGTGGTGCTGCCGTTCTACCCCTACTCGCGGCAGGACAAGAAGCACCGGGGTCGGGAGCCGATCTCGGCGCGGCTGGTGGCCGACCTGCTGAAGACCGCGGGCGCGAACCGGATCCTGACGGTGGATCTGCACACCGCGCAGATCCAGGGCTTCTTCGACGGCCCGGTGGACCACCTGTTCGCGATGGACGTGCTGGCCGAGTACGTGGAGCACAGGTACGCCGGTCGTCCGATGACCGTGGTGGCGCCGGACTCGGGCCGGGTGCGCGTGGCCGAGCGCTGGACGGACCGGTTGGGCGGTTGCCCGCTGGCGTTCATCCACAAGACGCGGGACCCGATGAAGCCGAACCAGGTGGTGGCGAACCGCGTGGTGGGTGAGGTCGAGGGTCGGGTCTGCCTGATCGTCGACGACATGATCGACACCGGTGGCACGATCACCAAGGCGGCCGACATCCTCAAGGAGTCGGGGGCGGCGGAGATCGTGGTGGCCTCGACCCACGCGTTGCTGTCCGACCCGGCGACCGAGCGGTTGAAGAACAGCCCGATCAGCGAGGTCGTGGTGACGAACACGCTGCCGCTGCCGCCGGAGAAGCAGCTGGACAAGCTGACCGTGCTGTCGATCGCCCCGCTGCTGGCGCGGGCGATCCGGGAGGTCTTCGACGACGGCTCGGTGACCACCCTGTTCGGTGGCCTGAGCTGATCGTGGGTCCGGCCGCCGGCGTCGTCCGGTGGCCGGACCGTTGCCCTGCGCGCCGGCCGGCGCGGTGATATGGGGGACTGCCGGAAAGCCTGGAATCCGCTCGGGTAGACTGGTGCGGTTGCCACGGCGAGGGTGCCCGGCGGGCCGCTGAAAAGCACCGCACGGAGGCGCCGTCATCGACGCGGTGCTCCGGGCGGTCGTTCATGACCTTGAGCCCCAGCGAGCCCCTCGCCCAGCACCGCCAGACGACAAGCCGCCGCAGCGAAGCATCAGGAGTTTCCCCGTGTCCGAGGTAAAGATCAGCGCCGAGCCCCGTACCGAGTTCGGCAAGGGTGGTGCCCGTCGTACCCGCCGGGCCGGCAAGGTGCCCGCCGTGCTGTACGGCCACGGCGAGAAGCCCAAGCACATCGCGCTTCCGGCGCGTGACTTCGCCGCCGCCATCCGCAAGGGCGGCGCGAACCAGCTCTTCGCGATCGAGGTGAGCGACGGCACCCAGGTGCTGGCGCTGCCGAAGGCGATCCAGCGTGACCCGATCAAGGACACCTTCGAGCACGTGGACCTGCTGCTGGTCCGGCGCGGCGAGAAGGTCACCGTCGAGGTCCCGGTCCAGCTGACCGGTGAGGCCGCGAAGGACACCCTGATCGTGCACGACCACGACACCCTGTCGGTGACCGCCGACGCCACCAAGGTGCCGGACCACCTGGAGGCGTCGATCGAGGGCGCCGAGGCGGGTACCACGATCACCGCCGCCGACGTCGAGCTGCCCTCGGGCGTGGAGCTGGCCACCGACGAGGAGACCGCGGTCGCCTCGGTGACCGCCGCCCCGACCGCCGAGGAGCTCGAGGCCACCCTCCCCGAGGTCGAGGTTGCCGAGTCCGAGGCCGAGGCCGAGACCGGCGAGGAGACCGCCGAGGGCGAAGAGGGCACCCCGGCCGAGGGCGAGCCGGCTGCCGAGGAGCCGAAGACCGAGGCCTGATCGGCCCGCAGGCTGTGCGACAGGCGTCCCCGGTTTCCGGGGGCGCCTGTCGGCGTATCGGAAGGCGGGTCGTGGGGAAGAGCGGAAGGGGCGTGGCGTGACGGACGAGGCGGGGCCGTGGCTGGTGGTCGGCCTGGGCAACCCCGGTCGGGAGTACGCGGCCAACCGGCACAACGTCGGCTTCATGGTGGCCGACCTGCTGGCCGCGCGGTTGGGCGCGAAGTTCGGCCGGCACAAGCGGGCGGTGGCCGAGGTGGCCGAGGGGCGGCTGGGGTTCGGTGGGCCGAAGCTGGTGCTGGTGAAGCCGTTGACCTACATGAACCTCTCCGGCGGTCCGGTGGCCGGGCTGGCGCAGTTCCACAAGATCCCGCCGGCGCAGGTGGTCGCGGTGCACGACGAGCTGGACATCCCGTACGGGCAGGTGCGGGTGAAGTGCGGCGGCGGCGAGGGCGGCCACAACGGCCTGCGGTCGATGTCGAAGTCGCTCGGCACGAAGGACTACGTCCGGGTGCGGTTCGGCATCGGTCGGCCGCCCGGCCGGCAGGATCCGGCGGACTACGTGTTGTCGGACTTCTCCGCGGCGGAGCGCAAGGAGCTGGAGTTCCTGGTGGACCGGGCGGCCGACGTGGTGGAGTCGGTGGTCACCAAGGGCGTGGAGCCGACGCAGAATCTGTACCACGGGGGTTGACCGGCGGGGCGGGCGCCGGCCGGTAGTCTGCGCCTCTGCGACGGGAGCGAAGGCGGCGACGGGAGCGAAGACACCATGGGCAGTCCTCCGATGATCGACGGCGCGTTCGCGCGCTGGCTCGCGTCGCGCGCCGGGCAGGCGTTGATGGCCCTGCGGACGGAGATGGGCTTCGCCGACGCGGGGGCGTTGCGGTCGGCCGGGGACAAGATCTCGCACGACCTGATCCGTACCGAGCTGGCGCGGTGGCGTCCGGCGGACGCGGTGCTGTCGGAGGAGGACGAGGGGTCGCGGCTGGCCTGGACGGCCGAGGTGAGCGACGAGGCGATGCCCCGGCTGACCGCGGACCGGGTGTGGATCGTCGACCCGCTGGACGGCACCCGGGAGTACGCCGAGGAGGGGCGCGCGGACTGGGCGGTGCACGTGGCGCTCTGGTCGCGGCACGCGCCCTCGCCGCACGGCCTGGTGGCGGGCGCGGTGGGGCTGCCGGCGCAGCACCGGGTGCTGGGCACGGACTACCCGCCGGCGTACCCGCCGATGAGGTTGGAGGCGGCCACGGCGGCCGGCGCGCGGACCATCCGGTTGGCGGCCAGTCGTAGCCGTCCGCCGGTTTTCCTGACCGATCTGGCAGAGGACGTCGGCGCTCATCTGGTCCCGATGGGCTCGGCGGGCGCGAAGATCGCCGCGGTGGTGACCGGTGAGGTCGACGCGTACATCCACGCGGGCGGTCAGTACGAGTGGGACTCGGCCGCTCCGGTGGCTGTGGCGACGGCCACCGGATTGCACGCTTCCCGGATCGACGGTTCTGCGCTGAAATACAACGGGGCCGACCCCCGGCTACCCGATCTGCTGGTCTGCCGCAAGGATCTCGCGGGTCGGTTGCTTGCAGCGCTGCAGCGGCATTCCGGGTAACCTGAGCAATCTTCTTCACGACTCCGACCGGAAAGGTCTGGAATCCCGATGTGCGGATCCGAGCGAATCGAGTTCGTGTCATGACGTCCCCCGCCGCGTACCAGGTGTCGCACCTCGACGCGCTCGAGGCGGAGAGCATCTTCGTGATGCGCGAGGTCGTCGCCGAGATGGAGCGGCCGGTGCTGCTGTTCTCCGGCGGCAAGGACTCGATCGTGATGCTCCGGTTGGCCCAGAAGGCGTTCGCGCCGGCCAACATCCCGTTCCCGGTGATGCACGTGGACACCGGGCACAACTTCCCCGAGGTGCTCGACTACCGCGACCAGCGGGTGGCCGAGCTGGGCCTGCAGCTCATCGTGGCCAGCGTGCCGGAGGCCCTGAACAGGGGCATGGTCCGCGAGTCGGCCGACGGCATGCGCAACCGCATCCAGACCCCGGTGCTGCTCGACGCGGTGGAGAAGCACCGGTTCGACGCGCTCTTCGGCGGCGCCCGGCGGGACGAGGAGAAGGCCCGGGCCAAGGAGCGGGTGTTCAGCTTCCGCGACGAGTTCGGCCAGTGGGACCCGAAGAACCAGCGCCCGGAGCTGTGGTCGCTCTACAACGGCCGACACCACCCCGGTGAGTCGATCCGGGTGTTCCCGCTGTCCAACTGGACCGAGCTGGACGTCTGGCACTACATCGCGCGGGAGCGGATCCCGCTGCCGTCGATCTACTACGCGCACGAGCGTGAGGTGATCGAGCGCGACGGCATGTTCTACGCGGTCAACGAGTTCTTCCGGGCTCGCGCCGGTGAGCAGCCGTTCAAGGCCCAGGTGCGGTACCGGACCGTGGGCGACGCCTCCTGCACCGCGGCGGTCCGTTCGGACGCCGACACGGTGGAGAAGGTGATCGAGGAGGTGGCCGCCACCCGGATCACCGAGCGCGGCGCGACCCGCGGCGACGACCGGGTCAGCGAGGCCGCCATGGAGGACCGCAAGCGAGAGGGCTACTTCTGATGAGCGTCGAGACTGTGGCGCCGGCCGAGGCCGACGCGTCGGCCCGGCCGATGGACCTGCTGCGGTTCGCCACCGCCGGCAGCGTCGACGACGGCAAGTCGACCCTGATCGGCCGGCTGCTGTACGACACGAAGTCGCTCTTCAGCGACCAGCTCGCCGCGGTCGAGGCGGTCAGCGCCGCGCGGGGCGACGAGTACACCAACCTGGCGCTGCTCACCGACGGCCTGCGGGCCGAGCGGGAGCAGGGCATCACCATCGACGTGGCGTACCGCTACTTCGCCACCCCGCGGCGGAAGTTCATCATCGCCGACACCCCCGGGCACATCCAGTACACCCGGAACATGGTCACCGGCGCCTCCACCGCCGACCTGGCGCTGATCCTGGTGGACGCGCGCAAGGGCCTGGTGGAGCAGTCCCGCCGGCACGCCTTCCTCTGCTCGCTGCTGCGGGTGCCGCACCTGGTCCTGTGCGTGAACAAGATGGACCTGGTCGACTGGTCGCAGGAGGTGTTCGAGCGGATCGCCGACGAGTTCACCGCGTTCGCCGCGAAGCTCGACGTGCCGGACCTGACCGTGGTGCCGATCTCCGCGCTGCGCGGCGACAACATCGTCTCCCGGTCCGAGAACATGCCGTGGTACGAGGGCCCGTCGCTGCTGCACCACCTGGAGCGGGTGCACATCGCCTCGGACCGCAACCTGGTCGACGTGCGGTTCCCGGTGCAGTACGTGATCCGGCCGCAGTCCACCACCGTCACCGACTACCGGGGCTACGCCGGCCAGGTGGCCTCGGGCGTGCTCAAGCCGGGTGACGAGGTGATGGTGCTGCCGTCCGGCTTCACCAGCCGGATCGCGGCGGTGGAGACCGCCGACGGGCCGGTGGACGAGGCGTTCCCGCCGATGTCGGTGACGGTCCGGTTGACCGACGAGATCGACATCTCCCGCGGCGACATGATCTGCCGGCCCAACAACGCCCCGATGGTCGCGCAGGACATCGAGGCGATGGTCTGCTGGATGGACGAGAGCCGGCCGTTGCAGGTCGGCGGCCGGTACGCGATCAAGCACACCACCCGTTCGGCGCGGACGATCGTGCGGGAGCTGCACTACCGGCTGGACGTCAACTCGCTGCACCGGGACGAGACGGCCGGCGAGCTGAAGCTCAACGAGATCGGCCGGGTGCGGCTGCGCACCACCGTTCCGCTGCTCGCCGACGAGTACCGGCGCAACCGCACCACCGGCGGCTTCGTCATCATCGACGAGGCCACCAACCGGACGGTCGGCGCCGGCATGATCGTCGAGGCCGGCTGACCCTGGTGTAAGGAAGGGCCCCTTATTAACAGTGAGTTGTTAATAAGGGGCCCTTCCTCTACCGCAGGCGTTAATAGGGGGCCCTTCCTTACATCCGGGTGACGCCGCCGGCGGGCTGGACGGTGAGCGTGCCGGGGGCGGCGAAGCCGCGTTCGGCGTACGCGTCCGCCACGGCGCGCGCCACGGTGTCGGCGGCGTCCACGTCGACCAGGGCGAGCACGCAGCCGCCGAACCCGCCGCCGGTCATCCGCGCGCCGTGGGCGCCGGCCGTGAGCGCCGCCTCGACCGCGGTGTCGACCTCCGGGACGGTGATCTCGAAGTCGTCGCGCATCGAGGCGTGCGACGCGGTCAGCAGCGGGCCGATGTCGCGGACCCGGCCGGCGCGCAGCAACGCCACGGTGTCGAGCACCCGCTGGTCCTCGGTGACGACGTGCCGGACCCGGCGGCGGGTCTCCTCGTCGTCGAGGCGGGCCAGCGCCGCGTCGAGGTCGGCGGTGGGGACGTCGCGCAGGGCGGCCACGCCGAGCGTGGCGGCGGCGCGTTCGCAGCTCCTGCGCCGGGCGGCGTACTCGCCGTCGGCGTGCCGGTGCGGGGCGCGGCTGTCCACCACCAGCACGGCCAGCCCGGCCGCGTCCAGGTCGAACGGGATCTGCTCGACCTCCTCGGTGCGGCAGTCGAGGAAGAGCGCGTGCCCCTGGACGCCCCGGATCACCGCGGACTGGTCCATGATCCCGGTGGGCGCGCCGACGTAGTCGTTCTCGGCCCGCTGGGCGAGCCGGGGCCAGCGCTCGGTGGGCAGGTCGAGCCCGCCGAGGTCGACGAGCGCGGCCAGCACGGCCGACTCGATGGCGGCCGACGAGGAGAGCCCGGAGCCGACCGGGACGTCGGAGGCGATGGCGAGCCGCGCGCCGGGGACGTCGAGGCCGGCGGCCCGCAGCGCCCACACCACGCCGGCCACGTAGGCGGCCCAGCCGTCGACCCGGCCGGGCTCGTCGGCGGCCTCGGCCCCGAACTCCACCGGCTCGTCGTCCAGCTCCGACCAGACGGTCCAGCGCCCGTCCGGGCCGGGCGCCGCGGCCACCACGGTACGCAGCGGCAGCGCGAAGGGCAGCACGAAACCGTCGTTGTAGTCGGTGTGCTCGCCGATCAGGTTGACCCGCCCGGGAGCCGCCCAGCGGCCCGCCGGCTCGGTGCCGTACCGCTGCCGGAAGCCGGCGGTGGCACGGTCGGCGACGTCGCCGCGGCCCTCGCCCACGATCGCGGTGCTCACGCCGGCCGCCCGACGTGCTCGCGGTAGAACGCCCAGGCGTCGCCGACCATGTCGTGCAGCGTGGGCTTGGCCGGCGTCCACCCGAGTTCGTCGCGGGCCAGGACGGACGACGCGACCAGCTCGGCCGGGTCGCCCTCGCGGCGCGGCGCCACCTCGACCGGCACCGGGTGGCCGGTGACCTCGCGGACCACGTCGACCACCTGGCGGTTGGTGAAGCCGTTGCCGTTGCCCAGGTTGTAGATCCGGTGCCGGCCCGGGGTGGCCGCGTCGAGCGCGAGCAGGTGGGCGCGGGCCAGGTCCTCGACGTGGATGTAGTCGCGCACGCAGGTGCCGTCGACGGTGGGGTAGTCGTCGCCGAAGAGCTGGAGCTTCTCGCGGCGGCCGGCGGCCACGTCGAGCGCGATCGGGATGAGGTGCGTCTCCGGGTCGTGCCGCTCGCCGATGGCGCGCCCGTCGTGCAGGTAGGCGCCGGCGACGTTGAAGTAGCGCAGGGAGACGGCACCCAGGTCGTGCGCGACCGCCTCGGAGGTCAACGCCATGTCGACGGCCAGCTTCGTGGCCCCGTAGGTGCTGGTGGGGGCCTTGACGGCGGTCTCCGGGATGGGCAGCTCGGTGGGGTTGCCGTAGACGGCGGCGGTGGAGGAGAACACCATCCGGGGCACCCGGGCGGCGCGGACCGCGTCGATCAGGGCGAGCGAGCCGACGGTGTTGGTGTGCCAGTAGAGCTCCGGCTTGACCATCGACTCGCCGGCGGCGATCAGCGCGGCGAAGTGCAGCACGCCGTCGAACCCGGCGTCGGGGGTGAGCACCCGGGCGGTCTCGTGCACCGGCAGGTCGACGTGCGTCGCCTCGGGCGCGAGCGCCTCGCGGTGACCGGTGCGCAGGTCGTCCAGCACGGTCACCTGGTGGCCGTGGTCGAGCAGCATCCGGGTCACCACGCTGCCGATGTAGCCGGCGCCGCCGGTGACGAGCAGTTTCACGTGAGGTCCTCCTCCGCCTGGCCGCGTTGTGCGGCGGCCGTCCGTGATCACCCTACGGCCGGCGGCTGTGCCGCCGCTGTCGAGTGAGCCTCGCTCCATTCCATCACAATCCATCAGGATTGAACAGATACGAACATTCGGGCGGGTGGACGGTGTGCGCTGTCTACCATCCTTGTCATGCGGGAGGCAGGTGGTCCCGGGCCTCGGCGGCGACCGCCGGGGCGGCCCCGCCGCGATCCCGGCCCGCTCGCCCGGACCGTGGCCCGCCTCGTGGTCCGGGCCGCCGACGGCGCCACCCGCCTGGTCACCGACCTGCTCGGAGCGAGCCCCACCGCCGGCCGCGAGCGGATCAGCGAGGCCGAACTGCGTGACCTGGTCGCGGCGAACACGCTGCTCGACCCGGACGAGCGGCGGATCATCGACGAGGTGCTGGTGGCCGGCGCGCGGCTGGTCCGCGAGGTGATGGTGCCCCGCACCGAGGTGGTCTTCCTCGCCGCCGGACTTCCCGTGGCCGAGGCGCAGCGCCTGGTCCGCGACGACCCGCACACCCGCTACCCCGTGGTCGACGGCACGCACGACGACGTGGTCGGCCTGGTGCACCTGCGCGACGTGCTGCTGCGCCCGGGCCCGGGTCCGCGGGCCACCGTCGGTGAGCTGACCCGTGAGGTCAAGCGGCTGCCCGACAGCAAGCGGGTGCTCGCGGCGCTCACCGAGATGCGCCGCGAGGGCCACCACCTGGCCGTGGTGGTCGACGAGTACGGCGGCACCGCCGGCATCGTGACCTGCGAGGACCTGGTGGAGGAACTGGTCGGGGAGATCCACGACGAGGGCCACGGCCCGCCCGACGCCGAGCCCGCCGGCCTGCCCGCCGTGGTCGACGGTCGACTCAACCTGGCCGACTTCGCCGAACGCACCGGGGTGCCGCTGCCGGCCGGCCCGTACGAGACGGTGGGCGGCTACGTGATGGCCGCGCTGGGCCGGCTGCCGGTGGCGGGCGACGAGGTGCCGGTCGCCGTCGACCCGGCGGACGGATCGGGCCCGGCCGATCCGGAGGGCTGGCTGCTGCGGGTGCTGGCGCTCGACGGCCGGCGGGTGTCCCGCCTGGTGGTCTCCGCCGCGCGGCTGCCCGAGCCCCGGCGCGAGGTCAGCGGCCCGCTGCCGCCCGTACCCGCCCGACCCGCCGGCCCGTCATGACGGACGCCGGGGCTTGCTGACAGAATTGCCGCCATGTCCGACGTACCCGCCCGGCCGCGCGTCTTCTCCGGCATCCAGCCGACCGCCGACTCGTTCCACCTCGGCAACTACCTGGGCGCGCTGCGGCACTGGGTGGCCCTGCAGGAGAGCCACGACGCGTTCTACTGCGTGGTGGACCTGCACGCGATCACCGCCGGGCACGACCCGAAGGTGCTCAAGCAGCGCAGCCGGCTGGCCGCCGCGCAGCTCTTCGCGCTGGGCATCGACCCGGACCGCAGCACCCTGTTCGTCCAGTCGCAGGTGCCCGAGCACTCGCAGCTGGCCTGGGTGCTCGGCTGCATCACCGGCTTCGGCGAGGCCGGCCGGATGACCCAGTTCAAGGACAAGTCGCAGAAGCAGGGCAGCGAGCGGGCCAGCGTCGGCCTGTTCACCTACCCGATCCTCCAGGCCGCCGACATCCTGCTCTACCAGGCGAACGCGGTGCCGGTCGGCGAGGACCAGCGGCAGCACCTGGAACTCTCCCGCGACCTGGCGCAGCGGTTCAACTCGCTGTTCGGCCGCACCTTCACCGTGCCCGCCCCGCACATCGTGAAGGACACCGCGAAGATCACCGACCTCCAGGACCCGACGGCCAAGATGTCCAAGTCGTCCTCCTCGCCGGCCGGCATCATCGACCTGCTGGAGGACCCGGCGCGCTCGGCCAAGAAGATCCGCTCGGCGGTCACCGACACCGGCCGCGAGATCGTCTTCGACGCCGAGGGCAAGCCCGGCATCTCCAACCTGCTCACCATCTACTCCGCGCTCTCCGGCCGGAGCATCGACGACCTGGTCGCCGCGTACGACGGCAAGGGCTACGGCGACCTGAAGAAGGACCTCGCCGAGGTGGTGCGGGAGTTCGTCACGCCGATCCAGGCGCGCACCAACGGCTACCTGGACGATCCGGCCCAGCTCGACAAGCTGCTCGCGCGGGGCGCGGAGAAGGCCCGGGCGGTCGCGGCCGAGACGCTGCGCACCGCGTACGAGCGGGTGGGCTTCTTCCCGCCGGTGCGGTTCGAGTAGGGGCCCGGGCGGGACGGGAGTGACGCAGTCGGTGGCCGGAGGGATGGCGCGCAACGTGGCGGGCAGTGACGCAGCGCCGGACGGCGGCGACACGATCCAGATCGGGATCGCGGTCGACGTCCCCGAACCGTGGGGCGGGCAGCTCACCCGTCGCCGGATCTCCGCCGGCGACCCGCAGGCCGTGCCGGCGCACGTCACCCTCCTCGGGCCCACCGAGATCCCGGTACGCGCGCTGCCGGCCGTCGAGGAGCACCTGGCCCGGGTGGCCGCCACGCACCTGCCGTTCACCCTGCACCTGCGCGGCACCGGCACGTTCCGCCCGGTCACCCAGGTGGTGTTCGTGGCGGTGGCGGCCGGGATCAGCGAGTGCGAGCTGCTCGCCGCCGCCATCAACTCCGCACCCGAACTGGGCCGGGAGACGCGCTTCCCCTACCACCCGCACGTGACGGTGGCCCAGGACGTGCCGCCCGAGGTGCTGGACAAGGCCTACGAGGACCTGGCCGACTTCTCCGCGCTGTTCGAGGTGGAGGCGTTCACGCTCTTCTCCCACAGCGGGGCGACCCGATGGCAGCCCCGCCGCGACTTCCGGCTCGGCGGCGCGCGCTGAACACCCGGCCGGCCGGGCCGCCTCCGCCGGGAGCGGGGATCGGCGAGGATGACGGGGTGAACGTCTTCGGCCGGATCGAGACGGCCATCGGGCGCCGTATCGACGCGGCTCGTGGTCGCTCGTCGGTCTTCGACCACCTCTGGCTGGCCGGGACGCTCTACGCCGACCTGATGGCCGGTCGGCTCGCCGCCGCCATCGCCTACTACGGGTTCTTCGCCGTGTTCGCGCTGGCCCTGGTCGCGTACTGGATCTTCGGCGCGGTGCTGCGGGACAACGAGGAGGTCAGCCGCGCGGCGGCCGAGTTCCTGCGGGAGAACCTGCCCTTCCTCGACCCGGCGCAGATCGCCGAGAGCAGCAACACCGTCGGCGTGGTCGGCCTGGTCATCCTGGTCTTCACCGGCATCGGCTGGGTGGAGGCGATCCGCTCCTCGCAGCGGCTGATGTACGGCTTCAACCAGCAGCCCGGCAACCTGGTGGTGCGCCGGCTGGTCGACCTGGGCGTACTGGTCGCGGTCTTCGTGCTGCTCTTCGTCTCGGTCGCCGCCGTCGACGCGCTGGAGTCGCTGCTGCGCTTCCTGCTGCGCAGCACCGGCTCGGTGGGCCTGACCACGGTCAGCGCGGTGCTCAGCGTGCTGGTCAACGCCGTGCTGGCCGCCGCGCTGCTGCTCGCCGTGCCCCGGCTGCGGATGAGCCGGCGTCGGCTGCGCCCGGCGGTGCTGACCGTCGCGGTCGGGATCACCCTGCTCAACACCGTGGGGCGCTACTACGTCGTGCGCACCGAACGGAACCCGGCGTACACGGTGGTGGCCACCGCCGTGGGGCTGCTGCTCTACCTCTACCTGCTCAACCAACTGGTGCTCTTCGGCGCCGCGCTCGCCGCCACCAGCCGGTTCGGCCGGGTGGTGGACCTGGCCGAGGGCGGGGCGCGGGAGGTGGACGTGGAGGCGGACGTGCTCGACGAGGAGACCGACCCGGGCACCCCGGGAGGCGGCGGATGAACGCCCGGATCCGGATCGACGCCGCTTCGGCGACCCCCCCGTACGAGCAGGTGCGCGCGCAGCTCGCGAGCATGGTCGGCGACGGGCGGCTGCCGGTGGGCACCCGGCTGCCCGCGGTCCGGCAGCTCGCCGCGGACCTGGGGCTGGCGGTGAACACGGTGGCCCGGGCCTACCGCGAGCTGGAGGCCGCCGGGCTGGTCGAGACCCGGGGCCGGCACGGCACGGTGGTGGCCCCGGGGCGCGACGACGCCACCGACCGGCTGCATCGCGCCGCCGCCGGGTACGCCGAGGAGGCGCGTCGCCTGGGCGTCCCGCCGGAGCGGGCGCTCGCCCTGGTCCGTGCGGCGCTGGACGCCGGTACGCGTGGCTGAGAGCGGTCGCCTGAGCGGGGAGAGTCGGGGGATTGCGCTCCCCGGCCGGACGCGCACCGACCATGATGGGCCGGTGGGCGCACTCGTGACACTGGACCTGCCGGACGACTCGCCGATGCTGGGCCTGCCGTGGATCATCACGTTCGCTCCGCTCGGCCCCGAGGACGAGTGGGAGCCGGTGGTCTGCGGGCCGTACGAGCGGCCGCACGCGCTCGCGCTGGCCGAGGCCGTGGTGGCCGAGGAACAGCTGATGGCGGTGGTGGAGCCGTTGCTGCCGGCGCTGACGCCGGAGGAGATCCGGGGCGAGATCGCCGCCGCGCAGATCGCCGCCGCGGACGAGGCGACCCAGGCCGACCAGGCGGATCTCTACGGTGACTTCGAGGACGTCATCGACGAGGAGCTGGAACTGGCCGCCGAGCGCCAGCCGGAGCCGGAGCCGGCGAACCCGCCGGACTCCGACGAGGTCCGCGCCGGCTTCGCCCGGATCGCCGCGATGCTCACCGCCAAGGGCGGCTGACTCTCAGCTCGGCGGCCCGTCGAGCACGCAGAACTCGTTGTCCTCCGGGTCGGCCAGCACCACGAAGCCCTCCGCGCCGGTCTGTCCCACGTCGGCTCGCCGGGCGCCGAGCCCGATCAACCGGTCGACCTCGGCCGCCGGGTCGCCGTCCGGGACCAGGTCCAGGTGCAACCGGTTCTTGCCGTGCTTCGAGGTGCCGCTGCCCTGCAACCAGACGGTCGGACCCGGACGGCCGGGCGGTGGATGCAGTTTCGCGCTGCCGTCGTCGCCGCGGGCGACGGTGTAGCCGAGCGCGGCCGACCAGAACGCCAGCATCCGGTCCAGGTCGGTGACGTCGAGGGTGTACTGCGCGACGTGTGCGGTCATCCCCGTGTGGTACCCCGGGATCCCCGATGGACACCGGCCCCCCAGGAGCGGACTCCCGAGGGGCCGGTACCACCTCACCCCCCACCACAAGGGGTCGGCAGCCCAGCCGCCCGTCGGCGCGGAGCACAACGGACGACCAGGTCGTTGGCGGGTTACCCGGCTCAGCGCCGTTCGAACCACGCAGCTGCGTCCACCGGCAGGACGTGCCCGTCGCCCTGCTCGGTGAGGTCGGCGCTGGCGACGAGCGGCCGGCCGTGGCCGGTCACCGTCACGTCGGCGCCGCTGATGTTGACCACGCAGGTCAGCTCGGTGTCCCCGGCGGCGCGGCGGAACGCCAGCACGCCGGGCTCGGTCTCCAGCCAGGTGATGCCACCGAGACCGGCCAGCGCCGGGTGCTCGCCGCGGATCCGCAGCGCGGCCCGGTAGAGCTCCAGCGTCGACCCGGGGGTGCCGGTCTGGGCGGCCACCGAGAGGGACCGCCAGGTAGCCGGCGCCGGCAGCCAGCTCAGCTCGCTGCCGTCCGGCCCGAAGCCGTACGGGGCCAGCTCGCCGCTCCACGGGATCGGCACCCGGCAGCCGTCGCGGCTCTCCCCGGTGCGCCGGAACGCGGGGTCCTGGCGCAGCTCGTCGGGCAGGTCCAGCACCTCCGGCAGGCCCAGCTCCTCGCCCTGGTAGACGTACGCGCAGCCGGGCAGCGCGAACATCAGCAGCGCGGCGGCCCGGGCGCGGCGCAGGCCGACCTCGCCGTCGCCGTACCGGGTGACGTGACGCTGCCGGTCGTGGTTGGAGAGCACCCAGGTGGTGGGCGCGCCGACGATCGTCGACTCGGCGAGCGCGGTGTCGATCACCTTGCGGAACGAGTCGGCCGACCAGGTGGCGTCGAGGAAGTCGAAGCTGAACGCCTGGTGCAGCTCGTCCGGGCCGATGTAGCGGGCCAGCCGCTGCGGGGTCTCGGCCCAGGCCTCGGCGACCGCCATCCGGCCGCCCGGGTAGCTGTCCAGGATGGGCCGCCAGGCGCGGTAGATGTCGTGCACCTCGTCCTGGTCGAAGTAGGGCAGCCGGCCCTTGCCGAGCAACTCCGACTGGCGCTGGCCGGTGGTCATCGAGTTGAAGCCGACGTCCGGCAGGCCCTCGGCCTTGATCATCCCGTGCGCCACGTCGATCCGGAAGCCGTCCACGCCGCGGTCCAGCCAGAAGCGCAGGACGTCCTCGAACTCGGCCCGCACCTCGGGGTGGCGCCAGTTCAGGTCGGGCTGGGCCGGGTCGAACAGGTGCAGGTACCACTGGCCGTCGACCACGCGGGTCCACGCCGGGCCGCCGAAGATGCTCTCCCAGTCGTTCGGAGGCAGCTCGCCCTGCTCGCCCTTGCCGTCGGCGAACAGGTAGCGCTCACGCTCGGGGGAGCCCGGACCGGCGGCGAGCGCCGCGGTGAACCACGGGTGCGCGCTGGAGGTGTGGTTGGGCACCAGGTCGACGATGATCCGCAGGCCCAGGGCGTGCGCGTCGGTGATCATCTCGTCGAAGTCGGTGAGGTTGCCGAAGAGCGGGTCGACGTCCCGGTAGTCGGACACGTCGTAGCCGGCGTCGACCTGCGGCGAGGTGTAGAAGGGGGTCAGCCAGAGCGCGTCCACGCCGAGGTCACGCAGGTAGGGCAGGCGCTGCCGGATGCCCTGGAGGTCACCGACGCCGTCGGAGTTCGCGTCGGCGAAGCTGCGGACGTAGACCTGGTAGACGACCGCGGACCGCCACCAGTCGTCGTCGGCGGCCAGCGGCGTGGGGGTGGGGGCGGAGGTCATCGGATGTCGATTCCCGTTCTGTGGTGGCGCAGGGTGTCTGAGCAGGATGCCGCTCCGGCGCTGCAAGAGTCAAGCATTCCTTGCGCAAGAAATGACACCGATCACCTCTCGGCCAGCACGATCACGCTTCCGTCCCCGTCCCGCATCCCGAGACACCCAGCGGTTCCCCGGCGTCCCGCCCACGCCGCTTCCCCGAGGTGGGGTGATCCGAGCCGCCCACTCGTCGTCTCGCCGCCCTGATGCCGCCCGCGCGCGTCGCCTTCTCCGCCACTCCGCCGAGGTGGCGCGATCGAAGGCCCCCCGACCCCGCCACCTCGCCGTGCCGGCGGAACCGCCGCCCCGCCAGCCGTCCTCGTCGAGCGACCCAGCCCCGCCCGCGCTCCCGTCCGCTCGTCCGCACGATCTTGCAGTTGCTGCCCACGACTCGCGGCCTTCACCCCTTTTGTCGGGGCCCGAGGTGCAAGATCGGCGGGGTGGGGCGGGGAGGCGGGGGGAGGGGGTTAGGCGGGGATGGCGAGGGAGGAGGGGGCGGGGCGCTGGCGTTTGGGGGAGGTTGCGGGGCGGGTCACCGCGGTGGAGCCGCGTACCACCAGCTCGGGGCGGAACAGGTACTCGGAGTTGGGGGAGGGGTGACCGTTGATCTCGTCGACGAGCGCCCGCACCGCGGCGACCGCCATCGCGGCGACCGGCTGGCGGACGGTGGTCAGCGGCGGGTCGGTGAACGCCATCAGCGGCGAGTCGTCGTAGCCGACCACGGAGACGTCCTCGGGCACGGACAGGCCGCGCTGGCGGGCCGCCCGGATCGCGCCGAGCGCCATCAGGTCGGAACCGCAGACCAGGCCGGTCGCGCCGCGCTCGATCAGCCGGCCGGCGGCGGCCTCGCCGCCCTCCACGCCGAACAGGGACAGCTCGGTCAGCTCGGTCAGGTCGTCGTCGGAGACGTCGGTGAGGCGCCGCATCGCCGCCTTGTAGCCGGCGACCTTGCGCTGCACCGGAACGAACCGGTCCGGGCCGGTGATCAGGCCGATCCGCCGGTGCCCGAGCGCCACCAGGTGGGCCACGGCGAGTTCGGCGGACTCCCGGTCGTCGCAGGAGACGAACGGCGCGGGGATGCCCGGGGCGTAGCCGTTGATCATGACGATCGGCAGCGGCCGGGCCAGCAGCGTGCGGTACCGGTCGTGGTCCGCCGCGGTGTCGGCGTGCAGGCCGGAGACGAAGACGATGCCGGATACCTGCCGGTCCAGCAGCATCTCGACGTACTCGTCCTCGCGGACGCCGCCGGGGGTCTGGGTGCAGAGCACGGGCGTGTAGCCGGTCGGGGCGAGGGCGGACTCGATGATCTGGGCGAACGCCGGGAAGATCGGGTTGTCCAGCTCGGGCACGACCAGGCCGACCAGCCCGGCACTGCGCTTGCGCAGCCGGGCGGGGCGCTCGTAGCCGAGCACGTCGAGGGCGGTGAGGACGGCCTGCCGGGTCTCCGGGGCCACACCGGGGCGGTCGTTGAGCACCCGCGACACCGTGGCCTCGCTGACTTCGGCCTGTTGGGCGATGTCGGACAGTCGAGCGCGCATGGCGGCACTTTAGCTCAACGGCAAAGTCTTGCGTACACTTCTGCAAGCCCTTCCATTCTCTGCAACCTCTTGCTAACGTCCCCGCAACATGCGAGAGCAGCGGCGCAGCACCCCCGCGCCGGTCAGCAAGAACTTTCAGAGGTTTCCACTGGTGGTCGCCCTTCCCCCGGCTTGCCACCATGACGACAGGAGTACCGATGCGCATCCGTACCGCGGGTGTGGTCGCCGTCCTCGGCCTGGCGCTCGCCGCGTCCGGCTGTGGTGACAGCGGCAGCGACGACAAGCCGGCCGCTGACCAGTCCGCCAAGGCGACCGGCGGCAAGCTGGTCATCTGGGCCGACGACAAGCGCACCGCCGCCCTCAAGCCCTTCGCCGAGGAGTTCGGCAAGGAGAACGGCGTGACCGTCGAGGTCCAGGCCGTCTCCAAGGACCTGCAGACCAACTTCGTCACCGCCTCCCAGCAGGGCAGCGGCCCGGACGTCGTGGTCGGCGCGCACGACTGGATCGGCAACATGGTCCAGAACGGCGCCATCGACCCGGTGCAGCTGCCGGCCGAGCAGAAGAGCGGCTTCAACGAGACCGCCATCAAGGCCGTCACGTTCAACGGCCAGCTCTACGGCGTGCCCTACGCCACCGAGAACGTGGCGCTGATCCGCAACACCGAGCTGGCCCCCGAGGCGCCGAAGACGATCGAGGACCTGGTCGCCACCGGCAAGAAGCTCAAGGCGGAGAAGAAGGCCACCGAGATCCTCTGCCTCCAGTCCGGTCAGAACGGCGACGCGTACCACATCTACCCGCTGTACACCTCCGGCGGCGGCAACCTGTTCGGCACCACCGCCAACGGCGACTACGACCCGAAGGACCTGGGCGTGGGCAAGCCGGAGTCGATCGCGGCCTTCCAGAAGATCGCGAAGCTCGGCGAGAAGGGCGACGGCGCGCTGAAGCGTTCCATCACCCCGGAGAACGCCATCTCCACCTTCACCGGCAAGAAGTGCGCGTTCCTGGTCTCCGGCCCGTGGGCCGTGGCCGACGCCAAGAAGGCCAACATCAAGTACGACATCTCCCCGGTCCCCGGCTTCGCCGGTGGCAAGGAGGCCCAGCCGTTCGTGGGCGTCCAGGCGTTCTACGTGGCCGCCAAGGGCAAGAACAAGGCCCTGGCCCAGGAGTTCGTCACCAACTACGTGACCAAGCCCGAGCTGGCCGTCGCGCTGTACAAGGCCGAGCCGCGCCCGCCGGCGCTGACCGCCGCCTTCGACCAGGTCAAGGGTGAGGACGCCGACCTGGCCAAGTTCTCCGAGGCCGGCAAGAACGGCCAGGTGCTCCCGGCGATCCCGGCCATGGCCGCGATCTGGGACCCGTTCGGCAAGGCGGAGGCCGCCATCATCGGTGGCGCCGACCCGGCCAAGACGATCACGGCCGCTGGCAAGACCATCCAGGGTCAGATCAAGTAATGAGCGCGCCGCTGTCCGGCCCGGGGTCTGCCACGCAGACCCCGGGCCGGGAGCCCGCCCGCCCCGGGCTCCCGCGCACGTCCCGTACCGCGCGGAACCACGCGCCGATCACCGCGACCGGCCTCGTCGTCAAGGTGGTCCTGCTCGGCCTGGTGGCCGGGATCGCGATCTGGGCGGCGTTCCCGCTCATCGAGGCCGGACACTGGATCGGGCTGGGTGTCCTGGCGGCCACCACCGCCGGTCTGTTCTATCTCTACCTGAGCCGCCGGCACATCCCGGCCAAGTACCTGGTCCCCGGCACGCTGTTCCTCATCGCCTTCCAGGTCTTCCCGGTGCTCTACACCGCGAGCACCGCGTTCACGAACTTCGGCGACGGCCACCGCGGCAGCAAGGACGACGCGATCGTCGCCATCCAGACCTCCTCGGTGAAGCAGGTCCCCGGCTCGACCGAGTACAACCTCAGCATCGCCACCAAGGGCGACCCGGCGACCGGTTCCCTGGTCTTCCTGCTGAGCGACCCGAAGACCAAGGAGGTCTTCGCGGGCGACGCGGGCGGGCTGCGCAAGCTCGACGCGGCCGACGTCACGGTCAGCAGCCTGAGCGGCAAGGTCACCGCCGCCGACGGCTACACCGTGCTGAACATCGGCCAGGCCAGCGGCCGCAGCGACGCCGTCACCGCGCTGATCGTCCCCACCGACGACGGCGCCATCCGCTCCAACGGCCTCACCCGGGCCTACGAGGGCAAGGCGGCCCGGGCGTACGACGCCGGCTGCGACTGCGTCAAGGACAGCGAGACCGGCAAGACGTGGAGCGCCGACGAGAAGGCCGGCTCCTTCGTCGCCGCCGACGGGGAACGGCTCACCCAGGGCTGGAAGGTCGACGTCGGGCTGAAGAACTTCAGCGCGGTGCTCACCGACCCGAACATCTCCAAGCCGTTCTTCGGCACCCTGGCCTGGAACTTCGCGTTCGCGATCGGCTCCACCGGCTTCACCTTCCTGCTCGGCATGGCCATCGCCCTCGCGCTGCACTCGCCCCGGATGAAGGGCACGAACTTCTACCGGGTGCTGCTGATCCTCCCGTACGCGATGCCGTCGTTCGCGATGCTGCTGGTCTGGCGGGACATGTTCAACACCGACTTCGGCCTGGTCAACAACCTGTTCGGGCTGGACGTCGACTGGTTCGGCGGCTCCTGGTCGGCCCGGATCGCGGTGCTGCTGGTGCAGCTCTGGCTCGGCTACCCGTACATGTTCCTGGTCGCCACCGGCGCGTTGCAGGCCATCCCGCGGGAGCTGACCGAGGCCACCTCGGTCGACGGGGCGACGCCCTGGCAGTCGTTCAAGGCGGTCACCCTGCCGCTGCTGCTGGTGGCGCTCTCGCCGCTGCTGATCGCGTCGTTCGCGTACAACTTCAACAACGTCAACGCGATCCTGTTCACCACCGAGGGCGGGCCGTTCGCGCCGGACAACCCGCGCAACGGCGCCACCGACCTGCTGATCACCTACACCTACCGGCTGGCGTTCGGCGCGCAGGGCGCCGAGTTCGGCCTGGCCGCGACCGTGTCGATCTTCATCTTCGCGATCGTGGCGACGGTGTCGGCGATCAGCTTCCGGCGCACCCGCAAGCAGGAGGAGGTGTACTCGTGACCAGCATCGCGGAAACCCCGGTGGCCAACCGCAACGCGGCGGGCCGGGCGCGCAGCCGGTGGTTCGCCCAGGTGGGCTGGCGGCACCTGGTCGGCGTGCTGTCCGTCGTGTTCAGCCTCTTCCCGATCCTGTTCGTGATCTCGGCGGCACTCAACCCGCTCGGCACGCTCTCCTCCACCGAGCTGCTGCCGACCGGGGCGTCGCTGGAGAACTTCACCAACCTGTTCGACCGCACCGCGTTCGGCCACTGGTTCCTCAACTCGCTGCTGCTGGCGGGCGTGGCCAGCTTCGCGTCGATCTTCCTGTCGGCGCTGGCCGCGTACGCGTTCTCCCGGATGCGGTTCGCCGGGCGTCGGGTCGGCCTGCTCACGCTGCTGCTGATCCAGATGTTCCCGCAGTTCCTGGCCATCGTGGCGATCTTCCTGATCTTCACCACGGTCACCGACCTGTACCCGGCGATCGGCTTCAACACCCCGTGGGGCCTGTTCCTGCTCTACATGGGTGGCGCGCTCGGTGCGAACACCTGGCTGATGAAGGGCTTCTTCGACACGCTGCCGAAGGAGCTGGACGAGTCGGCGACCATGGACGGCGCCTCGCACGTGCAGGTCTTCTTCCGGATCATGCTGCCGCTGGTGGCGCCGATCCTGGCGGTGACCGGCCTGCTCGCGTTCATCGGGTCGATCAACGAGTTCATCATCGCCAACGTGTTCCTCACCAACACCGAGTCGAAGACCCTCGCGGTCGGCATGTACGGCCTGGTGGCGGGCGAACGCAACAACAACTTCGGGATCTTCGCGGCCGGCACGCTGCTCACCGCGATCCCGACGGTGCTGGTGTTCCAACTGCTCCAGCGCTACATCGTCTCCGGCCTCACCTCCGGAGCCGTCAAGGGCTGAGCCTCCTCGGCTCACGCTGCGGCAAGGGCGTCGTGTCGACGTACACCGGAGCGGTTCTCGGGCGGACCGCCGCGGTCGGGTGAAACCGACCGCGGCGGGTGCCCGCCCCACTCCCTGTCGGTACGACGCGAAAGGCAGCACCATGTCCCTGCAACCGCACCACGACGGATCCGCCACCTACGTACCGGAGCAGGAGCCCGCGCTCGGGCAGACCGTTCCGGTCTTCGTCCGGGTGCCGGCCGGCGCCGGCGTCCGTCAGGTGCACCTGCGCACCACCGGCGACGGCGAGCCGCACTTCGCCGAGGCGGTGGTCGACCGCACCGAGAACGGTGACGTGTGGTGGCGGGCCGACGTCGAGGTCCGCAACCCGGTCAGCAACTACCGCTTCCTGCTCGACGGTGACCGGGGCGCCCGCTGGCTGAACGCGGCCGGCCTGGTCGACCACGACGTGCCGGACCACGGCGACTTCAAGCTGGTCAGCTACGCGCCGCCGCCGGCCTGGGCCCGGGACGCGGTGATCTATCAGATCTTCCCGGACCGGTTCGCCCGCTCGGCCGGCGCGGACGGGCGCACCGCGCCGGACTGGGCGATCCCGTGCGACTGGGACACCCCGGTGATCGGCCGCGGCCCGGAGACGCCCCGCCAGTTCTACGGCGGCGACCTCGACGGGATCACCGAGCGCCTGGACCACCTGGACCGGCTCGGGGTCAACACGGTCTACCTCACCCCGGTCTTCCCGGCCCGCTCCAACCACAGGTACGACGCGTCCAGCTTCGACACGGTCGACCCGCTGCTCGGCGGCGACGCCGCGCTGGCCCGGCTCGCCGACGCGGTGCACGCCCGGGGCTGGCGCCTGCTCGGCGACATCACCAGCAACCACACCGGCGACGCGCACGACTGGTTCACCGCCGCGGTCTCGGACGTGCGCGCTCCCGAGCGCGACCTGTACTACTTCGACCTCGCGGGCGGCGACTACGAGTCCTGGAACGGGGTCAAGTCGCTGCCGAAGCTCAACTGGGGCAGCGCGGAGCTGCGCCGCCGGTTCGCCACCGCCGAGGACTCGCTGCTGCGCCGCTGGCTGCGCCCGCCGTACGGGCTGGACGGCTGGCGGGTGGACGTGGCGAACATGACCGGCCGGCGGGGCGCCGACGCGTACACCCACGAGGTGGCGCGGCTGCTGCGGGAGGTGGTGGCGCAGACCCGGCCGGACGCGTTGCTGCTCGCCGAGCACGGCCACGACCACACCGGCGACCTGGACCGGGACGGCTGGCACGGGACGATGAACTACGTCGGCTTCACCGACCCGGTGTGGTCCTGGCTGCGTGCCGGCGACGACCCGGTGCCGAACTTCCTCGGCACGCCGGGCGGGGTCCGGCGGCGGGACGCGGGCGCGGTCCTGGCCACCATGGACACCTACCGCTCACTTGTCTCCTGGCGGTCGTACACCCACTCGTGGCAGCTGCTCGGCTCGCACGACTCGGCCCGGATCCGCACGGTGGTCGGTGACGCGTCCCGGCAGGAGGTGGCCGCCGGCCTGCTCGCCACCATGCCCGGCACGCCCGTGGTGTTCGCCGGTGACGAGCTGGGCCTGACCGGCACCAACGGGGAGGGTTCGCGCACCCCGATGCCGTGGCACCGGCCGGAGAGCTGGGACGGGCGCACGTTCGACGCGTACCGGTCGCTGCTGGCGCTGCGTCGCGAGGAGCCGGCGCTGCGGCACGGCGGCCTGCGGTGGGTGCACGCGGACGCGGACACGCTGGTGTTCCTGCGCGAGGCGCCGACCGGCACGGTGCTGGCGCTGGCCCGCCGCGCCCCCGGCTCCCCGGTCCGCCTGGCCGGCCTGCCGGCCGCCGACAACATCCACGGCGGCGCGCCGGCGCTGCGCCCGTCCGCCGACGGCACGGTGACGCTGCCGGCGGACGGCCCTACCTTCCAGCTCTGGCGCCTGTGAAAGGAGGGGCCCCTTGTTAACGCATTCTGCATAACAAGGGGCCCCTCCTAACACCTCAGCGCAGGAGGGTGTGGGCGCCGGTCAGGTAGGTCTCGCGGTCGGGGGAGCCGGTGAGGATGCGCTGGGTGAAGTAGCCGGGGACCAGGCCGAACAGCGCCGCGCCCACCGCGTCCGGATCCGCGTCGGGGGGCAGCTCGCCGGCGTCGCGCGCCCGGGCGGTGGCGGTGACGAAGTGGGCCCGCAGGCGGGTGTACGTGGCCGCGACGAACTCCGCGAGCACCGGGTCGCGCTGCGCCTCGCTCCACACCTGCAACGCCAGCGGCAGCACCCCGTCCGGGCCGAGCTGGGTGTCGACGAAGGTCAGGGCCCGCTCCAGCACCCCGGTCAGCGGCAGCGGCGGATCGACGGTGGCCAGGTCGGCGAAGGTCGCGTCCGCGGTGCCGATCACCGCCTGGGCGATGGCGGTGATCAGGTCGTTCTTGCTCGGGAAGTAGCGGTAGACCGCCCCGACCGAGAGCCCGGCCTCCTTGATCACGTCCTGCATCGAGGTGTGGTGGAAGCCGTCGCGCACGAAGCAGCGCCGGGCCGCGTCGAGGATCTGCTGGCGGCGGGCGGCGAGGTGCTGCTCGGAGACTCGTGGCACGCCCCACATTCTAAAGCGAACGTTCGTTCTTGACGAAGGCCGCGCGGAGGCGCACGCTCAAGGTAAGAGAACGAACATTCGTTTTAAGGAGACGCCGATGCTCCGGACCCGCTCGCCCTGGACCCTCGCCGCGCTGCTGGTCGGCCTCGCGGTGGTGGCGCAGGCGCTGCTCGTACCCCTGTTCGCGGCACCGGCCGCGCACCTCGCGCCGCGTGACCTGCCGGTCGCGGTGGCCGGGCCGCCGCCGGCCACCGCGGAACT
>NZ_CADEAU010000017.1 GCF_902825405.1 Micromonospora maritima
CCGCATCGGGCTCAGGTCCAGCGTCAGCCCGCCGTCGGCCAGCGCGCGGCCGGCCCAGTCGTGCCCGCCGCCGCGCACCGACAGCGGGAGGCCCTTCTCCCGGGCGGTCCGCACCCCGGCCTGGACGTCAGCCGGGGTGGCGCACCGCAGGACGGCGAGCGGACGGCTGGTCACCGCACCGTTCCAGATCGTCCGCGCCGCGTCGTATTCCGTGCCCGAGGTCAGCATGTCTCCCATTCGGCCAGAGTATCCACTTACTCATCAGAGGCCAACTCTGACGAATGGTGGAGGCTATGCTCACACGACCATGACCGAAGCGCCGAGGACCCGTCGCGCCGAGTACGCCGCGGCCACCCGCGCCGCCATCATCGAGGCGGCGCGCTCACTGTTCGCCCGCAACGGGTACTTCGCGACGAAGATCGAGGACATCGCCGCGGAGGCCCGCGTCGCGCCGGCCACGGTGTACGCGGTGACCGGGGGGAAGCAGGGGCTGATCCGGACGCTCGTGGACCTGTGGAGCCAGGCGCCGATCGTGGCGCAGACCCTCTCCCGGCAGGAGACGCTGACCGACCCGGACGAGATCCTGCGCGACACGGCAGCCACGGTGCGGGCCATGCGCGAGACGTACGGCGACATCATGCGGCTGATGCTGACGACCGCGCCGCACCACGCCGAGGTCGCCGAGAGCCTGCGGGTGGCCACCGGCCGCTACCGCGACGCCGTCGAAGCCGTCGCCGTCCGGCTCCGCGACGTCGGCGGCCTGCGTGCGGGGACGACGGTCGCGGAGGCGACCGACATCCTCTGGTTCTACTTCGGCTACTCCGGCTACTTCACCCTGCTCGACGACAACGGGTGGACCTACGAGCAGGCGGAACGCTGGCTGGTCGCCCAGGCCACGGCGGCTCTGCGCGCAGACGCGTAGGCGCTGGAGACCGGACAGCAAGAAGGCCTCGACCCACCGACGTGAACCAAGGCGTTGAACTTCTTGTGATGACGGGACGGCCGGATCCGAACCGACGACCCCTTCTCACGGTAGGTAGCCGGAGCATGTCTGTCATCACCTACCGTCCGTTGTCACCCTTCGCCCACATCTGGCCCGGGCTTGTCGGGGGGCAGCCCGAGCCCGCTGGCGCCGGGTGACCGGCTGGCGCGAAGGCCTGCATTCCGGATGGACTTGAACGCCTGTTGCCCGCTTCGCGCTCGCGGTGCACCGGCCCGTCCAGCCAACGACGGCGGATCCAGCCTGGCGGCGCCCGGACGCGACGTGTTCGCCGCGCTCTCCATCATGTCGATCTCGGTGCCGTTCGGCGCACCTCGTGCTTCCAACCCGCCCTTCCACCATCGCCGACCAAGAGACCTGGCTGCGGTGGGTCAAGGTCGATCTGGGGCGGGTTGCCCGGCCACCAACATCGTCACGATCCGGGCCACCAGGCGGGTTCCGGCTTCGGGCAGAACTCATTCGTCACCGGGAAACCCTGGATCAGGAAGTAGACGACGGCCGACGCCGCGAGAGCCGCGAGACCCGAGGTTGTCGCTAGCAGTACCCGGCCGGCCCGCCAGCGGTTGCCCTTCAGCCGCAACGCAACACCGGTGACGACCGCAGTCTGCACCACGACCAACAGCGGCAGGTGGAAGAGCACGAGGAAGAAACCCACCCCGGCGGAGTCGAGCTCGCAGGCCTTCCACACCAGAGCCACCTGACGGATCTCCAGGACCGCGGCGAAGAAGGACGCGACGGCGGCGGCCACCACGACGGGGACGACCCGACCGCGACGCGTCGGCCGGACCGAGGAGGAGGGGCTGGTCGGCACGGCCACCACAATATTCCATGGCCCTCGCCACTGGTTGGGCCGCTCCGGTGCACGTCTCGTGGGCCCTGCCATTCCCGCCGTTCCTCAGGCGAGACCAGAGGAACGGCGGGAATGGAGGCGTTCGGTCGACGAGCGTCAGCCCTTCCGCACCTCCTGCAGGGAGACGAGCAACGCCGTGCCCGCCGACGTGACACTGGCGGCGAGCTGCTGTGCCTCGCCGGACGCCGTCACGCCACGGTGGCGACCGACCTCGCTGACGGTTCGCCGCGTATTCGTCATCAGCGCTTGGAGGAACGCATCGTCGAAGGCTTCGGCCGACACGCCTCGCAGCCGATCCTGCTCAGCCGTCGCCGGCGGCCGCTCGGACGGTCTACCCCAGGCTGTCAACAGTCCATTCAACTTTCTGATGTCGCCCTCGTACCCCTGGCGCAGACCTTCCGCCAGCTGTCGCACCTGTGCGTCCCGTGCCCGCTGGACCCCGACTTCGGCGAGGGCCACGGCCTCCCGCCGATGAGCCAGCAGGACGGTCGCGAGGCGCACGTCCTCGGCGTTGTACGACGCCGGCGAGGCCATCGGCGTGCCAGTGACCTTCGGGACGGGTGCCGCGCGTCGGTTGCCCGCGCTGCACCCGGCCAGCAATACGGCCAACATCCCCGCGATCGCTGACCAACGAGCCATTGCAGATCGCGACATCACAGGTTCGGGACCAGCGAGAATTCCCACGGATGCACCTTGTTTTCTCCGAGGTACCCGAGCCAGTTGGCCCGGATTGCGCTGTCGAGGTGCTGCCGCGACAGGCCATACCCGTGGCTGTTCCACAGGCTTGCCCCGATACTGATCGACCGCACATCACCGTCGTCCTGCACACCCACGGGCGCGGCGCCGGTTTGCAACTCCCATTCGGTGAACTTTGCCCGCCGGCCGACGTAGCCGTAGTGAATGTTCGACCACACGTCGTAGTAGATCTCGTAAGGTAGACCGGGGATGCGATACCAGTAGGCCTGGTAACCGTCCTCCCGTCCCGGCCCGAAGCCCGAGGCGATCGCCGGTTTGTGATCCCAAACGCCGCCGGGGCGGACCAGCCACCCCCATGCTGTGTAGGCGCTCAACTTCTGCACGGGTGAAAGCACGGCGAGGTCGTTCATCGTCGCGATGGAAGCGGCCGCACTCGATCGCGCGTTGTTGTACATCTCCTTGTACATGTAGGTGAGGGTGGACTCGTAAAGATCCGAGTCGTCGTTGTGGCCCTTGTAGGCGAAGGTGCCCCGAGGACCCGAGCTGAAGAAGGCCGCCTCTTTGCCGTACAACGTGGGCACAACCTCGAACCAGTGACAGCCGGGCTCGAAAAGGTACTTGAAGGTGTGGTTGGTGCCCGTGACGTAGCCCGCCCAGGTGAACTGAGACCTGTTGTAGAAGATCGGCCGGCTGCAGTCAGGCGTGCGCATGTAGTAGATGTTGTAGCCGTCTGCGACCTGACCCGAGAACGGCTTCCACGACAGGGACACGCTGAACATCCCGGCGGACGTCGTCAGACTCCACACTGGGTTCGGCAGCGGGAGGGTCTCCTGTTCAGTCGCCGTCATGACGCCCCGTTGCAGGCCGTTGACGGCCTGGACCCGGAACTCGTAGGTTTCGCCCGGAAAGAGGAACTTGGCGGTGAACGACGTACCCGAGACCGCGTAAGGCAACTCCTGGAACGCTTCTCCCCGGCTCACGTTGCGCATCTGGATGTAGTAACCGGTGGATGTGGAGTGCCCGTACCACCGCAGGTCGGCTGTGCCGCTCGACCTGCCGATCACACTCAGAACACTCACCTGCGGGGTTGGGCCGAGGGGCACCGCGGAGACCGCGTTGGAGTAGCCGCCTGCCTGGAGTCCGTCCTTCGACTGCACCTTGAACTCGTACGTCGCTCCGTTCACCAGCAACCCAGCCGTGAAGGTGTCGTCGGACACGGTGTACGGCAGTTTCCGCCAACTCCCGCCAAAGGTCACCTCGCGGATCCAGATGTCGTAGCCCGTTGCCCGGGACGCACCCGACCAGCGAAGGGTCACCTTCTGGTTGCCGGGAATGGCATACAAGCTTTCCGGGCCCTGCACCGGCGGTCCCTGCGGCGTCACCGACGCGGTCGCACTGGTGCCGCCGGCGACCAGGTCGTTGTACGCCTGGACCTTGTACTGGTAGGTCGCCCCGTTGACGAGTCCGCTCGCCGTCCAGCTGTCGTCGGCGACCGGGTACGGCAGCTTCGTGAAGGCCGTCTCACCGGCCGACACGTTCTTGACGTAGATGAAGACGGACGTGGCATTGGTCGGCATGTTCCACGTGAGGATCGCCTTCCGGTTGCCCGACTGCACGGTGAACCCGGTGGGCGCGGAGGGCGCAGGACCGGTGGGCTTCACACTGACCGCCGCCGAGGTGGCACCGACGATGAGTCCACTGGTGGACTGGAGCTTGAATTCGTAGGTCGCGCCGTTGACGAGGTTGTCGGCTGTCCACGACGTGCCGCTCACAGGGAACGGCAGCTTCTGGAACGCCTCGCCGGCCGTGACGTTGCGCATGTGCACGTGGTAGCCCGTGACGTTGGCCGCAGCGGTCCACGTCAACCTCGCGTAGTGGTCACCCGCGGTCGCCGTGAGACCGGCCGGAGCCGCTGGCGGCGCCACCGTCGGGGTCACCCGCGCCACGGCCGAGGTGGCACCCGTGATCAGACCATTCATCGAGACCAGCCGGAACTCGTACGTCGCGCCATTGATGAGTTCGTCGGCCGTCCACGTCGTGCCCGAGACCTCGTAGGGCAGCCGGGTGAAGCTCTCGTTGTGCGTGACGCTGCGCTGCTCGACGTAGTAGCCGGCGGCGTTGGCGCCCGCTGCCCAGCGCAGGGTCGCCTGACCGTTGCCCGCCGTGGCCGTCAAGTTGATGGCGGCCGATGGTGTCGGTACGGACGGCCGGGCCGTGACGACCGGGGAGTAGCTGCCGGGGATGAGACCGTTCATCGCCCGTAGCTTGAACTCGTAGGTCGCGCCGTTGACCAGCAGCCCTGCGACCCACCGTTCTCCTGGTACGACGTGCGGCAGCTTGGTGAAGTCCGATTCGCCCGAGGTCACGTTACGCATGTAGACCTCGTGACCGGTGGCGTTGATGTCGCTTGTCCAGGTCAGGGTCGCCTCACCAGCACCGTTGGTCACCGACAGACTTGCCGGTGCCGTGGGGGCCGGTCCGGTGGGCCGGACCGTGACCGCCGCGGTCACTCCGCCCTCGATGAGGCCGTTGAGCGACTTGATCTTGAACTCGTAGGTCGCGCCGTTCTGCAGCAGGCCTGCCGTCCAACTGGTGTCGGAGATCGGGTAGGGCAACTCCGCGAACGCCTGGCCCGCCGTGACGTTGCGCATCTGGATCTTGTAGGAGGTGGCGTTCCCCCCGCCGGTCCAGCTCAGCACGGCCTTGCCGTCACCCGCTGTCGCAGTCAGGTTGCTGGCGGCAGCCGGCACCGGCCCACCGACGGGCAGTGTCACCTCCGTGGAGGTGGCACCCTCGTCGTCGCCCTTGGCCGCCTGCACCTTGTAGTGGTAGGTGTTGCCCGCCAGCAGGTCCGTCATGTGCCAGGGGTTGTAGGCCTGCGTCAAAGGGATGGGTAGCCGCTTCCATTCCTTGTTGAGGATGTTGTCCTTCGTCCAGACCCAGTACTGAGTGGCCCCCAGCGAGGGGGTCCAGCTCAGGTCCGCCGTCGTCGCACCGGTGGAGACCACCGTCGCCTGGGGCGCGGCCTGGGGGCCGATCGGCACCTGCGGGAAGGGACGCTGATAGCTGACGCCGATGCCGAAGGCACTGCTCAAGGTGTCCGCGAAGGCCGCGGCGATGCGAAGCTCACCCCGGGCGTTCGGGTGGACACCGTCCCAGGTGTGGTCAGCCGCGACAAAGCCGTTGGGCGTGTCCGCCACAACGATCGGGGACGTCGCCGTCGTCAGCTCAGCCGCTACGGCGGAGAGACGGTCGTTGTAGGTGGCCACCTTCTGGCCGAAGGCAGGCTCGTCGATCGCACGCTTGGTAGGAAGAAGCTTACCGAGAACGATACGGACATCTGCCCGGCCTGAGCGGGCGTTGGCGATGTAGGCCCTCAGGTCGACCTCGACCTCCTCAGCGCTGCGCCCGGACCAGCCAAGATCGTTGATTCCGAGCAGGACCAGCAGCATCGACGGGTCGTACTGGGCGACGTCGGCCTGGATCGTTGCCGCCGCTTCACGCAACTGCCTACCCCAGGTGGCATTGTGGTCCTGGTCGAAGGAGGGGTCCGCATAGGTACGGTCGGCGTCACCCGTCTCAGATGTCATGATGTTGTCGAGGTCGTTGCGCGGGCCGACGAGGTCCGCCGTGACGCCGCTGGCGACGAGATGCTTCCAGAGACGGTAACGCCAGGTCCAGTCGCCGCTGCTGCCGTGCGAGATGGAGTCACCAGCGATCATGATCTTGGTCGGTTCAGCGGCCGCCTGGGCGGCGGCGGCACCCGCCGTTGGCAACGCTCCGGTCGGACCCACCAAGCCGACGGTCAATGCGGCGACGAGTGCGAATGCACCAGCTCGCGATAAGTGGCGCCACCTGGGTGCCAAGGCATCCTCCAGCTGAGATGCGGATAGTACGGCACATGATCAACCTCAAGGTGCGACGCCACTGACCGGGTGACTCAAGCGTTATCGATCCGTTACGTGCTCCCGGCGCGCTTCGAGGTGGGAGATAAAGCAGCAGGCGTCCACGCTGGCGTCGCGGCCTACCGGCCGAAATCGCTGGCGCGTCGGCCATTGACAGCGGGGATTTCGTACAGGTGGTGGCGGCTTCGCTTTGTGCCTGGTCGTCGGGATCCCGGTGGGCCGCGGGTCGTGCATCGCACTACCCGGGCGCGCTTTGCCAATGCTCGACCGGCCGGGTGGCCGGCACCGGAATCGACAACTGAACCTCGCGGCACGACAAGGCCAGGATTGTCTTGCTGTGCCGGTTCGCTGATGAGACACGGAACTGTGTCATTGCGCGACGGCAAGCGGCTTTGTTCATCCGCCAAGGGCCCACCGTTTCGGTCTCACGTTCGTCCAGTTCCCACCGCAAAGATGTGCTGCTCTCCCAGTGTGTTGCTGGGTAGTGTCACTGACTTCACCGTTTTTCCGGTGGCCAGCGGGAAGGTGCTGGCAAAGACGTACGTGGTGATGGTTTGTCGGCCGTATCGGGCGCTGTTGCGGTAGGGGGTCTGAGCGACGATCGTGTTTCCGTGGCCGGCGGAGCGGCTTCCGCCGACAAGCGTCCAGTCGCTGAAGCCGAGGGTGACGTCCTGGTTGGTGCCGTCGGTGTAGGTGATGGTGGCTAGGCCTGCTGCCCCGTCGATCCAGCCGGTGGCGGCGCCGAGGAAACCGATCTTCGTCGCTCCCGCTACGGGGGTCACCGTGAGCCGCTGGCCGTCCGCGTGGTAGTTGTCGCGGTCTCCTGCAGCGAGGTTGGGCCAGGTGTAGGTGACGCCGTTGTGCGTGACGGTGGAGCCGGCGCGCAGCCCGGCCACCGCGAGGGCCTGCCGAGAGTAGCTGTAGGTCGCCCCGTCGAGATCGGCGCCGCCCGGGTAGGCATCGTCGCTCATGCCGACGTTGTCGCGGTGGCCGCCGAAGCCGATGTCGAAGACGTGGAGCCGGCCACCTGAGACGGTCGCCGGCAGGGTCATCCCGACCACGGTTTCTCCCGGATAGAGGGAAAATGATGCCGAGTACAGGTAGGTGGTGATGTTCTCCTTACCACCGGCGAGTGCCTGGTTGCGGTACGGCATGGCCGCGGCCACGGTGGTGCCGGGCCGGACAGCTGCCTGGCCGCCGGCCAGAGTCCAGTCGCTGAATGCGAGGGTGACCTGTCGGGTCGTCCCGTCGGCGAGATGCACGGTCGCGGTGCCTGCCGCCCCGTCGATGTCGCCCTCGGCGCTGCCGAGCACCCCGATCGTGGTGGCTCCGGCCGGGCTGTGCACGGTCAGTCGTTGGCCCTGCGCGATCACGTTGTCCGGTTGCCCGGGTCGGACGTTGGGCCAGGTATAGGTGATGCCGTCCGTGGTCAGCCGGCTTCCCGGGACGATGCCGGCGGCGGCGAGCGCCTCGATCGAGTAGCTCGACGTCCACTGGTCGTAGTTGCTCGAGCCGGGAGAGCTGTCGGCGCTGCTGCCGGCGTTGTCCGCCGCGGCGACGGCGTTGACGCCGTAGGACGGCGGGGTACCGGCTGCTCCTGCCGCCCATGCCGTATTCGGCGAGCCGGCCAGGACCAGGTCGATCGTTCCCCCTGAGCCCAATGCTGCTGGCGGCAGGTAGGCTCTGTTCCAGGTGGAACCGTCGTAGCGCATCGACTGGATGTATGCAGCCGAGGCCTGCGCCGCGGGCGCGTTGATCGTCAACGTCGCACCGCTGGGAAGCGTCACGACGGCCTGCGGGAACAACGGGCTGCCCAGGACGAGGTCGGCGGTCCCGGGAACGGCCGGGTACATGCCGAGTGCCGCCCAGACGTACCACGAGGACATGGACCCGAGGTCGTCGTTGCCAGGCAGGCCGTCGGGGGCGTTGCGGAAAAGCTCGGTCTGCACCCGACGTACCACCTGCTGCGTCTTGTGGGGCTGGCCGGTGTAGGCGTATAGCCAAGGTGCGCCGAAGCTGGGCTCGTTGCCGAGCCACGCTCCGGAACCGAGGGTGTCGTTCAGCGTCACGAAGTGGCTGTCGAGGTACTGGTTCATGACTGCATCGCCACCCTTGGCAGCGGTGAGGCCACGCACGTTGAACGGAACCATCAGGGTGTACCGCCAGGAGTTGCCCTCGGCCCAGTCGCCATAGGACATGTCGGTGGGGTCGAACGGCGATCGCCATTCGCCCGACTGTCGTCGGGGCTGGATGAACCCGCTCGTGGGGTTCAGCAGGTGGTGCCAGCCCTGGGCCCTCGATGCGAACCTGGCGTGGGTAGGGGCGTCGCCCAGCTGATCGGCGAAGGCGGCCAGGGCGAAGTCCGCAATGTGATACTCCAGCGAGGTGGAGGTTGTCGCGTTGTGGTTGCAGCAGCCGTAACCCCCGTCCTCTGGCAGGTAGCCGAGGTTGTCGAGATAGACGGTGCCCGGACGAGCGTTACCGGGCCGCGTGGACTGTGCGACCATCGCGGCGAGCGCCTTGCCGGTGTCGAAGTCTCGTGCTCCGAAGGCGTGCGCCGAGGCGATCGCCGGAATCGCGGGGTCGCCCACCATCATGTACGACTCGTCGTTGGCGACCGACCACTTCGGTAGCCGTCCGCTCTGCTCGTAGTCGTTGAGCAGTGATCGCACCAGGTCGCTTGCCCGCTCGGGCGCCAGCAACGCCATGAGCTGGACCTGGGACCGGTAGACGTCCCATCCGGAGAAGTTGGCGTACTGGTCGTCCTGCCCCGTCGGCAGGGCGCGGACCTGGCCGTCGAAGCCCCGGTACTGCCGGTTTGCGTCGCTGAACACGTTCGGGTGCAGCAGCGAGTGGTACAACGCGGTGTAGAAGATCCTCTGCTCATCCGCGGTGCCGCCGCCGATCCGCACGCGGCCCAGCAGTTGGTTCCAGGCGGCCCGCGCCGCAGTGCGGACCGTGGTGACGTCCCAACTGGTCAAGGTGTCGCGGTTCGCCCGCGCGTTCGCGAGGCTGACGAAGGAGATGCCGACCTTCGCGTGCACGATCGAACCCGCCGGGAACGTCAGGGCGATGCCGCCGTCACCCGTGACGAAGGGCCGCGGAGCCCACTTCTGACTGCTCGTGAACGCACGGTCGAAGCTGACGGCGAAGTACATCGTGTAGTCGTTGTCCTTGGTGCAGAACCTTCCGTCCGTCACCGAGCCGGTGATCTCCGTGGAGCTCACGACCGACACGGTGGCGTTCGACGCGGCGGCGCCCGCGCTCGCCTTCACCAACAGGGCTGCCGCCGGGCCGGACGGAAAGGTGAACCGACCGAGTGCCGACCGCACGGACGTGGTCAACTCGGTACGGACGCTGTTGGCCAGGTTCACCGAGTAGTAGCCCACCGACGCCGACTCGCCCGTGTGCGAGAAGCCGACCGTCGCGTTGTCCTTGTCGCTCGGAAGCGCACCGGTTATGGGCAGGAACGGCAGATTGCCGTACGCGAAACACCCCGCCCCACTCATGCGGTTCACACCGAAGCCGGAGATCGCGTTGGCGCCGTGGTCGTAGCCCCCACCCGGCACTCGCGGCGTGGTGTCCGGCGCCCATTGCAGCATGCCGAAGGGCATGCTCGGCCCAGGAGACGTGTTGCCGGCGTCCCGCCCCGGGGCGGCCCGGGTACCGACCATCGGATTGACCAGCGCCGCCGGGTCCGACACCAGGGAAACCGCAGCATGAGCAGGCCGGAGGGGCGCCGGCAGGACGAGCACCGCCGCAACCAGGGATGCCGCGAGCAGACCTGCGCGTAGTTGTCTCATGGCGGACTCCTCGCTCGCGGCCGCTGAGCCGCCCTGTGATCGACGAGACACTACCTGCAAGATCCTCCAGACGCTGCCCCGTCGGCAGCCGACAGCCCAGAGGTAACCTGTCGAGCTCGTAAGTTCGGGGCGGGTCAGCGCCGTGCGGCGGCCGGCTGCTCCGGCGGTCACCGCAACGATGGGGTCACGACAGCTTCACTGGTGTGCCTGCTCCTGCGCCAGATCTTGCAGATGTTCACCCGGCTCGCCCGCGACGGCGGCGCGACAGACGCCAGCGCTCAGCCTGCGGGCCCGCACCACTACTGCACCGAGGCTGCACCGCTCCCGGTGTGCCTCCGTCGTCATGAGCTTGGTCCACTGGGGCACCTGCGGCCGCAAGACGCAGGGCCAGCACTCCCCCGGCGTCGCCTACTACCGCTGGCGCTTCCCTCAGGAGGAGGCCCGGACCAACAAGGTCCACCACACCCCGTCAGCGACCAGCAGGTCCTGCCTTTCACCGTCGCCGCTGTCGCCCGTGGCTCCGCACGGGCGAGACGGTCAGCGACACGGCTCTGCGCCTCGTCCACGGTGACTCGGCGCCGGCCAGGGCCTACGCCGTGGCCCCAGCCATCGCACGATCTTCCGGCGGCCGTCCTCGTGCCCGCGCCACGCCCAACGCCGAAGCCAAGTGACGTTGGAGTACTAGCCTTAGGCCATGATCAGATGACGCCGTCGACGTACACGAACGGTTGCGGTGGGCCGGACGGGCCGGGGGCGTACGAGCGCAGCTTCGCCACGCTCTGCGCGTACCCGGCGGAAGCGCTGCTGGACGCGGCGGGGCGCGGGCCGGACGGCGGGTGACCGACGCCGGCACCGGGCTGGGCACCGTCGCGGCGCTGGCTAATCCGCTGCGAACAGGCCTACGACCGTCAGCGCGACAGCATCCGGCGGACCCGGCTGCCCATCGCCTGCTTCAACTGGTCGCGCAGTGGCTTGGCGCGGCGTGCCTTGAGCTTCTGGTGCAGCGCCTGGTTCTCGTCGCGCAGCCACTGGATGCGCGCCAGCAGTTCCTCGCCGGTGTAGGCGGAGGCCGGCCGGACCGCCGGCGGGTAGACGGTCTGGCGGACCTGCTCGTCGAAGCGGGTGGCGCTGTCCCCGTCGGCGAACGAGAGGCCGAGGTCGTGCTTGGCGAGGAACGCGGAGATCCGCGCGAAGCGCTCCTTGTGGCCCTCGTTCAGGGCCGTGTAGTCGGCTTCCTCGTAGAGTTGGGCGGCGTCGACGTCGGCCGGTACGTCGCGCATCAACCGGTGCGGGATGTCGAAGTAGCGGGCCAGCTCCAGGGTGCGCGAGTCGTGTGCGAGGAGATACCCGGGAGTGCCGGAGATCAGCGCCGTGATGGTGCCGTGGATCCGGGTGCCGAAGGCGAAGTCGAACCCGGAGAGATAGTCCATCCAGGGCCACGGGTCCACGAACATCCGCACCTTGTCCTCGACGAAGAGCGGGTGTGAGGTGTAGATCGGCATCTCGTCGGTCCTGCCGCGCGACGTCGGTGCGTCGCCGTAGAGCAGGGTGCCGAGGGCGTACAGGCCCTGCGCCAGGTAACGCAGGTTCGGGTAGCGCTGGTGGTGGTGGCGGACCATCGGGGCCAACGCGCGGACGTACGGCGAGATGACGAACGCGAGCCGGTCCTCGGTGCCCAGGGTCGCCTTCGCCTTCTCGACCCGGAGGCTGTCGCCGTGCAGGAACATCGACGGGCAGCCGATCTGCTCGACGGCGGAGAAACCCAGCGTACGCAGGTAGCTCTCGCTGATCTCGCCGCGTACGCCGATGCTGTGCGACCGGTCCAGCACCGCCCGGCAGAACGCCTTCACCGGCTCGTCGATCCGGCGCAGGTACTCCCGGTCGCCGTCCACGTCGGTCTGCGCCCCGACCCCGAGCACCACCACCGGGATCTTGAGCCGCTCGATCAGCCGGGTCATCGACATCAGCCGGTCCGCGTAGTCGTGGCGGAACGCGTTGGCCAGCGGAATCACGAAGACGTCGTACTTCTCGTTGATCTCGTCGGCATCGCGCGGGTCGGTCCGGAACCGCGACGGGGTGATCTCCGCCGCCGAGGTGGCCAGCAGCTTGTGCGCGGCGTGGCTGAAGACCAGGTTGCCGCTGTTCTTGCCGATCCAGTCCCGCTCGTAGGTCTCCTCGGCGGTGACGACGTCGAACGGGCCCTTGCGGGCTCGCAGCAGGATCCGCTTGTGCATCCGGGGTGTCCACCCTTCGTCCCGGACGCCGCGGCGCCCGACGAGGCCGAAGCGGCGCGACCGGCCGAGCACGGCCCCGTTGAGTGCAGGAGCAGAAATCCTATGCCATCTCCGCGCCGGCCCGGATCCCACCTGCCGGCCCTCACATCGGCCCGAAGGTGCGCGAGGATACCGGCCATCAGGGCGCCATCCGCAACTCAGCTGCCAGCAGCTCGACCGCCCGAACCGACGTATCCCCAACAAGCTCGCAAAGGGCGAGGACGAGGATCATCGCCAGGAACAGACGATGCACACCGATGACGAACGTGGTCGCCGCATCGTTGGACGGGGATTTTCGGCAGGCGGTGGACCGTCGGCAGCCGATCGGCTGGGCCCGCCCGCCGGCGGCCCCACGGATCGCGGTGGGTCAGGGAAGCGCGGAAGCCGCAGTCATCGAGTCGATCTCGACAGTGCAGCGGTAGCGGACCTCGACGTAGGGAAAGCCTCGGGAACCGTCCGTCTTTCTCGATCCGTCGGCACGCCAGCCACCAGCCTCGTAGAAGCGCCGGGCGCGGCCGTTCGTCTCCAACACCCACAAGACGATCTCTCGGTAGCCGGCCTTCGCCAGCCGGCGCGTGCCTGCCTCCATCAGCAGCCGGCCGGCACCCTGGCCCCAGAACGGTGGCAAGAGGTAGACGGCCACGATCTCCCCCACCAGTCGCGAATCGGTGTCCGTGTCCCGGCCCGGCGAGACGTTGACGAACCCGATCACCCCCTCACGCTCGTGCTCCAACACGAGGGTGCCGGCCGGTGCGCGATCCTGCTGGATCCACTGCCGCCAGCCCTGCCGGCGTTGGACCGGATCCAACTGATCGAGATACTCCTGGGGCACCTGCCCGCGGTACGTCTCCTGCCAGGTACGTACATGGACGACAGCGAGTGCGTCGGCGTCCCGAACGGTTGCGTCTCGGATGATCACGTCCGACATCTTGTCAGGATCGCCGGCGACCAGCACGGGCGCTGATCTCGCCGCGCGAGTGTGCCCGGCTCAAGCCTCACCGACCGCACGGAGCTGCGCCAGCCCCGCCCCAGCACCACGGCCGCGACGAGGTGGCCGGTGGTGAGACCGGCGGCGGCCAGCCGCAGCGGGAGCATCGTCTCCAGCACGCGCAGCACGGTGGTGGACGCCGCGTGCTCGGGGCGTATCCGGGCGGGCGGGCCGCACACCGGGGCGCCGCGGCTTTCGGTCGGTGGGTGCGACGGCAAAGCCGGGACCCATGCCCGCCGGATGCCCGAGACTGGCCGGGTGAGCAGCCCACCGCGTCTCCGCCGGTCCCGGTGGCTGATCCCGGTGGCGCCGGGGAGCCGGGTGACCCGCCTGGAGCTGTTCTACGACCTGATCTTCGTCTTCGCGTTCCTCAACGTCACCGGACTCGTCGCCCGCGATCTGGCGGCGTCCCAGGTGGCGGCCGGCATGGTGGTGGTGGCGCTGCTGTGGTGGTGCTGGACCGGTTTCGTCGCGCTCGGCAACGTGGTCCGCGCCGACCACGGCGTCCTGCCGGTGCTCGGCTTCGGGATCATGGCCGCGGTGTTCGTGCTCGCGATCGCGATCCCGCAGGCCTTCGTCGACCAGCCCGACGACCTGCCCGGCCCTCTGGTGTTCGCCGCGTCCTACCTGATCGTGCGGGCTCTGACCTCGGCCGGGTTCCTGTTCGTGCTGACCCGTGCCGGGCACACCCGTGTCCAACTCGCCGCCGTCACCGTTCCGCCGCTGCTGGCCGCGGTCCTGATCGGGCTCTCGGTCGCCGTGCCCTGGTGGGTGCCGGCCGACGCGGTCCTGGAGGCCCGCCTGGTCCTCTGGACCTCGGCCCTGCTCGTCGAGTACGCGGTCGGGCTGGTCCTGCCCTACGCGCACTGGTCGCTGCCGTCGGCCGGGCACTGGGCCGAGCGGCACGGCCTGATCGTGCTGGTCGCCCTCGGCGAGGTGGTGATCTCGCTGGGCGTCGGCCCGGGCCGGTTCGACCGGTTGGCGCTGACCACCCGGGTCATCACCGCGTCCGTGCTGGGCATCGCGCTGGTCGCCGCGATGTGGTGGTTGCACTTCGACAGTCTGGCCGCGGGGGTGGAGCAGGTCCTGCACGGCGTCCGAGATCGCGTACGGGTGCCGCTGGCCCGCGACGTCTACACCTACCTGCACCTGCTGACCATCCTCGGCGTGGTGACCACCGCCCTGGGCCTGAAGCTGCTGCTGGAAGCCGTGGCCATGCGGCACTCCCCGCTGTCCGGTCCGGTCAGTGCGGTCCTGCACGGTGGAGTCGTGATCTACCTGGTGAGCCAGGCGGCGATCGCCCGCCGCGCCTTTCGTCGGACGAGCCGCTCCGCCCTCGTCACGGCCGCGCTGATCGCCGCGCTGGCGGTGCCCGGTGCCCACGTCGCGCCGTTGGCCGCCCTGACGGTGCTCGTCACGGTCTGCGGTGCGCTCGCGGTGTTCCAACGGATGACCGGCGAACGCAGACGGATCAAGGCGGCCCTGCGCCGCGAGGAGCACGCGGTCGAGGAGGCGGTCAGCGCGTGGCGGAGGCAGTATCTGTGAAGCGGTCCCGCTGCTGGTCGCCCGGTGCGGCCCCGTCTAGGTCTCCGCCTCGGCGCGGCTCGCGCCGGCAACACGGGCCGAGGGCCGGTGAGCCGAGCGCCAGCCGGTCGGCGGCCACGGCACCCACGTACGCCGCCTGGTCGCCGGCGCCCAGGACGAACCCGACCAACCGAGCAGCCTGCGGGTCGATCCGGCGGGCGGTCCGCGTCAGTACACCCAGACCTGGGTCTTCTTCGGCAGCACGTCCTGCGCCCACAGCCAGTCCATCGCCGGCAGCGTCACCCGCACGCACCCGTGCGAGGCCGGATACGGCGGGACGCTGGTGTAGCCGTGGATCGCGATGCCCTGCTCCTGGAAGTACTTCGGCCGGTACAGCCGGCCGAGCGGTCCGTCGCGCCAGCCGTCGACCTGCCAGTCGATGGTCCACCTGCCGCGCGGGGTGTCGGCCAGGTAGGTCTCGCCCTGGTAGGTGTAGTGCTCGAACGTGCCGGTCGAGGTGTTGAAGATCCGGCTCACCTCGCCGTCGTCGACGATCATCAGCAGTTGCCGGTCCAGGTCCACCTCGGCGAGGTGGCCGTCGGCGCTGCGGGCGTCGGGGCGTTTCCCGTCGTCGAGCGCGGCCCTGGTCTTCGCGCCGATGATCCCGTCGGGGCGCAGGCCGGCGGCCTTCTGCAGCGCGTAGACCGCCTGCTCGGTGAGCAGGCCGAACGTGCCGTCGGACTCGCCGACCCAGTATCCGAGCCGGTCCAGCCGCTCCTGCAGCGCCCGGACCGCGTCGCCGGTGTCGCCGCGACGCAGGGCGTTCCGCGCCCCGGCGCCGGGCGTGCTCGACGGCGACGGGCTCGACGGCGAGGGCGAGGCGGTCGTCGACGCGGGCGAGGGCGTCTCACCGGTCGTCGGGGCCGGCGGCGGTGTCGACGTCACCGGCTGGCTCGGGCCGGACGAGGCGGGCTCTGGATCCTGCTCGGCGCCGCAACCGGCCGCGAGCACCAGCAGGGCGGCGGCGGTGACGGCTGCCGTGACGTGTCGATTCCTCATGATCAGCGTGCCGGGTCCCGGCCCACCCCCCTCGTGCGTCCGGTCGGGATCTCCCTCCAGGTAAACAGACTCGTCGGCAGGTATGCAAAAGGTGCGTACCGGGGACTAGCGTGAGATGAGCGGTGCTCCGCGTACCCTCCGGTCCCGCGTGGTGGCGGCGTGGTCGGGGTTCTGGCTGGTGCCGGCGGCCTTCGCCGCCGGGGCCGTGCTGCTGGCGCTCGGCCTGTCGGTGGCCGAGCTGCGACTGGGCCTGCCCACCGGCGGGTTCCTGCCCAGCAGCGTGGCCGGCGCCCGGTCGCTGCTGTCGTCGATCATCACCGCGATGATCTCGTTCACCGCGCTCGTCTTCTCCATCACCGTGGTGGCCGTGCAACTCGCCAGCAGCCAGTACTCCCCCCGGGTCCTGCGAACCTTCCTGCAGGACCGGCTCACGCAGGCCGCCCTGGGCACCTTCCTGGCGACCGCGCTGTTCGCCATGGTGGTGCTGGCGGCACTGCCGGCCGGCTCCGACGCCCGGCTGCCGGAACTCTCGCTCGCCGTGACGATGACCCTCGTGCTCGCCAGCAGCGGACTGTTCGTCTACTACCTGCACCACGTCACCACGGTCATGCGGGTCTCGCACATCATCGCCGCGGTCGGTGCCCAGACCCGCCGGGTGATCGAGGAGCAGTATCCGGTCGGCCCGGCCGCCGCGCCCGTTGCGCCGCTCACCCCGCCGGTGCGGGTGATCAACGCGGTGCAGCCCGGCATGGTCCAGCACGTCGACCTCGCCCGGCTCGCCGCGCTGGCCCGCGAACACGACTGCGCCCTGTCGGTGCTGCCCGCGCCGGGCGACTTCGTGGTGGCCGGGCAACCGCTGATCGCGGTCCACCCGCTGCCCGGTGGTCCGTTTCCGGCGAACGTGCCGGAGGAGCGGGCCTGCGTCGCGGTGAACCTGGGCGTGGAGCGGACCCTCGGTCAGGACGTCGGCTTCGGGTTCCGGCAGCTGACCGACATCGCCGAGCGGGCACTCTCGCCGGGCATCAACGACACCACGACCGCGGTGCGCGGCGTCCAGGAGATGCACGACCTGCTGCGCCGCCTCGCCGGCCGGCCCGGTCACCGCCTGCTCGTCGACGACCCCGACGGCACCCCCCGCGTACGGGCCCGCGCGCAGGACTTCGACGGCTTCCTCGCGGTCGCCGTCGACGACGTCCGGCGGGCGGGACGCGACCAGCCGCGGATCACCCGCCTCCTGGACGACGTGCTCGCCGACCTGCGTTCCGTGGCGCTGCCGGAACACCTGCCCGACATCGCCCGCAGGACCGAGAGCCGGCAGGCATGAGTCGACGGTGACGGGGGAAGCGGCCGGCACAGACCAGCGCCCCACGGGGTATCGAAGGGAGTGCCATGACCGCGTCCAGCGAACCGGCCCGCGGGGCCGGCGCCTCGACCCGCGCCGGCCGGACCCGAGCCGGTACGGCGGCCAAGACCAGCGCCGCCGCCGCGTTCGCACTCGTGTTCGGCGTGGCCGCGCTGTTCAGCGTGCTCACCGCCGTCCTCGCCTGGATCGGCGTGGTGCTGGCCATCGTCGGCATCGTCCTGGGCGTCGTCGGGCTCAAGATGGCCACCCGGCCGGGGGTGACCGGCCGCGGCGTGGCGATCGGCGGCCTGGTGCTCAGTGTGATCGCCCTGCTGCTCGGACTGGCCCTCGGCGCGGGAATCACCACCTTCCTCAACAACGAGGGCGCGGTGGACCGGCTCCAGCAGCAGGTCGACGACCTGCGTGACCGACTCGACAGCTAGCGGTCAGTTCCACACGGTCACATCCTCGGCGGAGAGCGCTCGACCCCCCTCGAACTCCCGGTACGCATCTGGAGGCCCGAGTGCGTAGCGGTCGGACAGGTCGCGGTACGAGAAGTCGACGACGGTGCCGACCACGGTCACCAGTTGCGGCGGTTCCGCGGTGACCTTGCCGGTGGACAGCACCAGCAGCGTCCCGTCGGTGAAGTCGACGTCGCGTACCACGAACGCGGTGCCGGTGACGACGCGGTCGACCGTGGCCGTCACGGTGAGACGCGTGCCCACCTCGGCGCGGGCGACCGTGCCCAGCCGGACGGTCGCGGTCGGCTCCGGGGACGGCTGCGGGTCCGGCTCGCCGGCGCAACCGGCGACGAGCAGGGTCGCCGCCGACAGGGCAACAAGTCGCCTCCCCGGTCGCGGCCGAGTCCGGTTCACCCCTCGGTCCAGGACACCGTGGGTTGCAGTACGGCCTCCTCCAGCGCCGCCGTGCGCCACCGGGTCACCTCCTGGTACTCCGGGTCGGCGACCATCCGGCTGAACGCCGACCGGCTCGGATAGCGCACCAGCAGCACCGCGTCCCACGCCTGCCCCTTCTCCGCCACCAGCGCCGGTCCACCGTCGCCGGCGTAGAGCACCTCGCCGCCGTAGCGGGGCAGGAACGTCTCCCGCAGGGCGGCGCCGTACCGCTGGTAGGACTCCCGCCCGCCCTCGGCGAAGCGCAGGAGATTGAGCATGACCACCGGAGCGTCGGGATCGGCGGCGAGAAACGCCTTCAGGTCCCGACCGATGGGGTCGACAGCCATTCGTTCTCTCCCGTCGTCCTCGCCTGGCGGCGTCACGCCACGTACACCCTGACGTTGACATCGTGCACCCCGGGCACGGCCCAGACGAGCGCGCGGGCTCGGGCCAGCGCGTCGGCCGAGTCGACCCGTCCCTCCAGGATGACCACCCGGTTCTGCGTCTCCACGCAGATGCGCTGGTGGCGCAACAGCGGGTCACGATTCAGCAGCTCGACCACCCGGCAGGCCAACCGGGTGTCGTTCGCCACCGGACCGTCGTGGAACACCGAGGGCGTCCCCTCCGGGAAGAACCACGGGTAGGTCATGACTCGTCTCCTCACTCGATCGGCGTTCCGCATGCCCTACCCCCAGTGTTCGACCGGCAATACGACAGGTTCATGACGATCCGCACCCGCCTTCGTGACAGGTGCGGGCCCGGCCGTCCGAACCGTGCCGGCGACCCTCTTCCTGCTGAGGCCGCTGCGGGGCACCTACTCCGCGCAGGCCCGATCCGGTCCGGACGGCTTCGCGCTCGACGGTGTCCCCTGCCGCAGATCGTCGGCACTGGTCACCATCGCGGGCGCGGACGAGCCGGCGGCCAACCCGGCGACCAGCCGTGTGCCGCCTGTCCGGGCCGACGGTCCGGCGTCCCGACGCACCGGTTCCGACGCCGCGCCCGCGACGACACGGCCCCGGCCGACGGTCCCACGTCGGTCGACGCTGACGTGCCGGCCTGACCTCGCACCGGACGGCCCGCTACCGAATGGTGTCGCGGCCGCCGTCGGGCAGCCGCTCGATCAGCAGCAGCGCGAGATCGTCGCCGGGCTCCCCACCGACGTGCGTCCGCACCGCGCGCCATATCGCATCGAGCGCCTTCGGCAGGGAGGAAGCGGACAGCGGACGGTCGAGCAGCCCGAGAGGAAAGAACCGGCCGTCGTCGTCGCGCGCCTCGATCAGGCCGTCGGTGTGGAGCAGCAGGCGGTCGCCGGTCGCCCAGGTGCGGCGCCGCGGCGGGGTACGCCGGCCGCCCAGCCCCAGCGGCCGGTCCGGCTCGTTCTCGTCGAGCGGAGCGGGAGTACGCCCGCGACGGTGCCACAGCGGCATGGGATGCCCGCAGCTCATCACCCACAGGTCGGCCCCGCGCACCTCCAGCAGTACGGCCGTGACGAAGGTGACCCCGTAGGCGGGCCGCGGTTCCCGTGCGACCAGGGCGTCGAGATCCGCGGCGACCTCCTCCAGCCGGTCACGCACGATCGCGGACTGCCGGAAGGCGCCGATCACCGCCGAGGCGAGCTGCACCGCAGGTAGTCCCTTGCCGCACACGTCGCCGATGATCAGGCGCACCCGGTCCGGTCCCGGTACGACCTCGTAGAGGTCGCCGCCCACCCCCGCGTCCCGTTGTGCGGAGACGTACCGGGCTTCCAGTGCGACGGCGCCGATCGTCGGTGGGACCTCCCGCAGGATGGCCCTCTGGGTGACCCGCACGATCTCGCTCATCCGGCGGATCCGTTCCTCGCGCAGCGTGCGGGCCCGCGCCACGTACAGCGCCGCGACACTGACCGTGACGACCACCGCCACCCGCAGCACGTGGTCGAGACTGCCCAGGGTCTGGCTGGGCAGGCCGGCCAGGACGGCGGCGACCGTCGCCGCGGCGGACGCGACGGCGGTACGTCTCGGCGTGTCCACCGCGGCGGCCAGCAGGGGGGCCAGGGCCAGGAAACCGATGAGTACGGCGTGCGCGGCCGCCGCCACGTCGACCAGGAGCACGACGGCGATGAAGGCCAACGCCGCGGGCAGCCCGAGCCACGGTCGGTGACCGGACTCGGCCGAGCGCCCCGGCTCAGTCATCGACCGCGAGCGGATCGGGCACCGCGGCGGTGGCGGAGCGCGGTTCCAGCCTTGCCCGCAGCGCGGCGATCTCGGCCCGCAGGGCCGCGACGTCGGCGGCCGTCGCCGGCTCCGGTCGGTTCCGGTCGGCGACCCGCTCGACGATCCAGGTCGCGAGCGACCCGGTCACGAAACCGATCAGGCCGATCCCGCCGACCATGAGGCCGAGCGCGACCAGTCGTCCGGCCGTGGTGACCGGGAAGAGGTCGCCGTAACCGACGGTCGTGATGGTGACCGCGGCCCACCAGAGGGCGTCGGCGAACGAGGTGATCGACGCGTCCGGCGCGCCCCGTTCCGCGTCGAGCACCGCGAGGGCCGACACGACCACCAGCAGCACGGTCGTGGCGCTGACGTAGAGGGCGAGGCGGCCACGGGCCCAGTCGGTCGTGCGTCGGGTCAGGTTCAGGACGACCGTGACCAGCCGGAGGGCGCGCAGTGGACGCAGGAACGGCAGCACCAGCACGGTCAGGTCGAACAGGTGGGTGCGTAGGAACCGCAGCCGGTCACCGGTGAGCGCGAACCGCACCAGCAGGTCGACCCAGAAGAGCAGCCAGATGGTCAGACTGGTGACCTCGCAGGCGACCTCCCACCGGTGCGGAAGCTGCGGCACGAGGATGGGCCACGCGTACGCGGCCAGGAAGACCACGGAGAGCAGCGTCAGCGGGGCCGCGCTGAGCTGCTCCCAGCGCCCGACCGCGCGTTGTCGGAATCCGTCCCGCTGGTCGAGGACCACCCCCGCCACCTTTCCTGCATCCATGCAACCATTGTGCGGTGGAACCCTACGTGCCGCCCGAGGCGCCGGTGACCGACGCCGAGTCGGCGCTCGTCGACCAACTCGCCGCGCTGAGCCGGGTGATGGTGGGCTTCACCGCGCGGACGCTCGCCGGCCTCGACACGGAGCTGACCCTCTCCCAGTACCGCACGCTGGTGCTGCTCGCCGCACGCGGACCGCTGCGGACGGTGGACCTCGCCACCGTCCTCGGGGTCCACCCGTCGACCGCGACCCGCGCCTGCGACCGCCTGGTCCGACGCGACCTGGTGGCCCGGCGGCAGGGCACCACCGACCGGCGGGTGGCCTGGCTGACCCTCACCGAGGCCGGACGCGACCTGGTCGGGCAGGTGGTCCGTGGACGTACCGATCGGATCCGCGACCTCGTCCGCGCGGCGGGCGCGGCCGGCGCCGCGAGCGCCGGGGACCTCGTCATCGCCCTGGTGGCGGCAGCCGGCGAGCCCACCGAGGACCAGTGGTGGCGGGAGTGGGCGGGCAGCGTCGGGCGCGAGCCCGGCAGCTGAGCTGTCCACCCGGTCACGGAGCGCCGCCAGGCTTCCGCGCGACCACCGATGACTAGGGTGATCATCGGAGTACCGGAGAGTCTGGTCGGTTCACGAACCGTCACGTCCACCGAATCCCCAGGAGTTGTCGTGCGAGCCCGAGACCTGGCCGTTCCCTTCCCGACCATCACCGTCGCCACCTCGGTCCTGGAGGCCGCCCGCCTGCTCGCCGGACACAATCTGCCCGGCCTGATCGTGGTCGACGCTGCCGGGCGCCCGGTGACCGTCCTCCCGGGTACGCAGGTGCTGCGACTGGTGATTCCCGGTTACTGCCGGGAGGATCCGACCCTGGCCCGCATGATCGACGAGCCGGCCGCCGACATGTTCCTGCGGGGTGCCGAGGGCCGGTCGGTCGCGGACCTGCTGCCGCCGGAACGGCTGGCGCCACCCGTGGTCGGCCCGGAGGCCACGGTCCTGGAGGTGGCCGCGGTGATGGCCCAGAAGCGCAGCCCCCTGGTCGCGGTGGCACCGCCCCGCAAGCCGATGATCGGCGGCATCACACTCGACGCCCTGCTCGACCGGATGCTCGCCGCATGACCGCGATCGCCTGGGCGGCGGTGGCCGTCTTCACCGTCGCGTACGTGCTGATCGCCACCGAGAAGATCCACCGGGTGGCCGCGGCGCTGGGCGGGGCGGCGGTGATGTTCCTGATCGGCGCGACCGACACGTCGCACGCGTTCTTCTCCGAGGACGCCGGCGTGGACTGGAACGTGATCTTCCTGCTGATCGGCATGATGCTCATCGTCGCCGTGCTCAAACGCACAGGTGGGTTCGAGTACGTGGCAGTGTGGGCGTCGAAGCGGGCCCGAGGCCGGCCGTACCGGGTGCTGGTGATCCTGGTGCTGATCACCGCGGTGGCGTCGGCGGCGCTGGACAACGTCACCACGGTCCTGCTGATCGCGCCGGTGACCTTCCTGGTCTGCGAACGCCTCGGCGTGCCGGCCGTGCCTTACCTGATCGCCGAGGCGATGGCGTCGAACATCGGCGGCACCTCCACGTTGGTCGGTGACCCGCCGAACATCATCATCGGCAGCCGGGGCGGCCTGAGCTACAACGACTTCCTCATCCACCTCGCCCCGTTCGTGGTCCTGCTGCTGGTGGTGTTTCTGGGCCTGTGCCGGGTGCTGTTCCGCGACGTGTTCCGGTACGACCCGGAGCGGGCCGCCCAGATCGCCGCCCTGCACGAGAGGGACGCCATCCGGGACCGCCGACTGCTCGTCCTCGGCCTGGCCGTGCTCGGCGCGGTCACCGCGGCGTTCGTGCTGCACACCACGCTGCACCTGGAGCCGGCGGTGGTGGCGCTGCTCGGCGGCCTGCTGCTGCTCGCGCTCTCCCGTCTCGACGCCGGCGAGATCAGCCGCGACGTCGAGTGGCCCACGCTCATCTTCTTCGCCGGCCTGTTCGTCATGGTGGGCGCGCTGGTGAACACCGGCGTGGTCGAGCAGATCTCCCGCGCCGCGATCGACGTCACGGACGGCCGCCTGCTGCCCGCCTCGATGGTCCTGCTGTGGGGCTCCGCCGCGCTGTCGGCGATCGTCGACAACATCCCGTACGTCGCCACGATGAGTCCGGTCGTCGCCGACCTGGTCCACGCCCAGGGCGACGCCGGGCAGTCGCGCGTCCTGTGGTGGGCGCTCGCCCTCGGCGCCGACCTGGGCGGCAACGCCACCGCGGTCGGCGCCTCGGCCAACGTCGTGGTCCTCGGGCTCGCCGAACGGGCCGGGCAGCGGATCAGCTTCTGGCAGTTCACCCGGTACGGCCTGGTGGTCACCGTGGTCACCGTCGGGCTTGCCGTACCGTACCTGTGGTTGCGCTACTTCGTGCTCGCCTGAGGGTCCGTGGTCGCGGTGTCGTCCCGCCCGGTCCGATCGGTGTCGGCCGCGTCCGCGCCGGCCGCGACCCGCTGCCTGGGAGCGGCGTCGGCGCGGCGGGCGCGGCGGATCCGGCGCAGCACACCGTGCCAGTTCGGGGTCTCGGCGCTGTCGTCGAACGCCCGGGCGACCACCACGTCGGTCGAGGAGTGGGCCAGGATGGAGATGACGATGGTCAACGCGACGAGGTGGAACACCTCGTCCGCGGCGCCGATGCCGGCCTCCAGCACGAGCAGCCCGTAGACCACCGAGGCGAAGCCCTTCGGGCCGAACCACATCGCCGCGGCCTGCTCGCGCAGGCTCAGCCCGGAGCGCAGGAACGACACCCACAGCGCGACCGGCCGGGCCACCACGATCGCCAGCACCGCGAACACCCATCCGGTCCAGGGGATCTCGCCGAGAAACTCCGTTGAGATCAGTGCCCCGAACACCAGCAGCGCGGCCAGCTTCAACAGCTCCGCGACGTTCTCTCCGAAATGCTCGAACGCGGCGCGCTCCCGCGGCCCGAACGTCGCCACCGTGATGCCCGCGGCGAACGCGGCCAGGAACAGATTGCCGTGGGTGGCCTTGCCCAGCGCCAGCACCAGCAACCCGATCGCCACCCCGTTCAGCGGCGCGTACGCCGCCGACGCGGCGAAGAACCGGGTCCGCTCCAACGCGATCGCGGCCAGGGGCACGAGCACCCCGATCGCCAACCCGACGCCCAGTTCGGTCGCCAACTCTCCCAGGTGCAGGTCGTCCGAGCCGGCCGCGACGGCCAGCAGCACCACCACGAACGGCAGCGCCAGTCCGTCGTTCACGCCCGATTCCACGTTGAGCAGGTGCCGCAGCCGGGCCGGCACCTTGTCGTTGCCGACCAACGCGGCCGCGAACACCGGGTCGGTCGGCGCCAGGATCGCGCCGATCAGCAGCGCCTCCGGCCAGTCCAGCCCGGCGACGTAGTGCGCCAGCACGGCGGTGACCAGCAGGGTCAGCGGCAGGCCCCAACCCAACGCCCGGCCGGGCAGCCGCCACGCGCTGCGCAGGTCCGCCCAGCCCACCCGCATCCCGTCGGTGAACAGCACCGCGAACAGCGCCAGCTCCGCCAACTGCGCGACGATCGGCGACTCGGCCTGCAAGTGCAGCACCCCGGTGGTGCCCTCGCCGAGGACGAAGCCGGCGATCAGGAACAGCGCCGCGGTCGACAGGATCGTCCGCTTGGCCAGCGCCGACACCAGCACGGCGGCGAGCAGGACGACAGCGAAGCAGAGCAGCAGCACGGGGACCTCCGGCAGGCACGGCGGAACAGGGTGCCGACCAGACTTCCCGGCGCTCCACGGATCCGGCCGATCATAACGGCCCCGCGCTCGGGCCGCCCTCGCACGTCACGGGGGCCGACGTTGATGATCGCCGCCGGTGCGGGCATGACAGGATCCAGGCGTGACGCGGGCAGGAGAGCTGGAACGGTCGCCCCGCGCGGCCGGACGGGCACGGGCGGGGCCACCGTGGTCCTGACCACTCGGCGGCCCGTCTGGCAGCGCCGCAGCGCCCGCTTCCGGCACCCGGCCCAGGTGATCTCCGTCGGGTTCGGCGCGGCCGTCGCGCTGGGCACCGGCCTGCTGTCGCTGCCGGCGGCCACCCGGTCGGGCGAGCGCGCCCCGCTGGTCGACGCGCTGTTCACCGCGACCTCTGCGGTCTGCGTCACCGGCCTGGCCACGGTCGACACCGGCAGCTACTGGTCGTTGTTCGGGCAGGTGGTAATCCTTGTGCTCATTCAGGCCGGCGGCCTGGGCATCATGACGCTGGCCACGCTTTTCACCGTGCTCGTGTCGCGGCGGCTGGGGTTACGGGCCCGGTTCCTCGCCCAGGCGGAGACCAAGAGCCTGGACCTCACCGACGTGCCCGGGGTGATCCGGCGCATCGTGCTGTTCAGCCTCGCCGCCGAGACCGTCGTGGCCGTGGTGCTGACGCTACGGTTCGCCCTCGGGTACGGCGAGGCGGCCGGCCCGGCCGTCTACCACGGGGTGTTCCACGCGGTGTCGGCGTTCAACAACGCCGGCTTCTCCACCAACGCCGACAGCCTGGTCGGCTACGTCACCGACCCCTGGATCACGCTGACGATCTCCGGGGCGGTGATCCTCGGCGGCCTGGGCTTCCCGGTGGTGTTCGAACTCGCCCGGTGCTGGCGCCGGCCTGCGACGTGGTCGGTGATGACCCGCCTCACCGTCACCCTCACCGCGGCCCTGCTGGTGCTGGGCACGGTCGCGTTGACCCTGGCCGAGTTCACGAACCCCGCCACGCTGGGCCCGCTCAGTGGTCCGGAGAAACTGCTGGCCGGGTTCTTCGCCTCGACGATGACCCGTACCGCCGGATTCAACAGCCTGGACATCGGCGCGATGCGCCCGGAGAGCCTGCTCGCCAGCGACGTGCTGATGTTCATCGGCGGCGGCAGCGCCGGCACCGCCGGCGGGATCAAGGTCACCACGTTCGGGCTGCTGGCGTTCGTGCTCTGGTCGGAGATGCGCGGCGAGACCCACGTGCATGTCGGTAAGCGGCGCATCCCGGCCAGCAACCAGCGGCAGGCGCTCGCGGTGGCGCTGCTGAGCGTCGGTGCCGTGGTCGTCGCCACGTTCGCGCTGGTGGTGATCACACCGCACGGGCTCGACCGGGCGCTCTTCGAGGTGGTGTCGGCATTCGCCACCGTCGGACTGTCCACCGGGATCACCGGCAGCCTGCCACCGCAGGCCGACCTGCTGCTGGCCGTTCTGATGTTCGCCGGCCGGATCGGGCCGCTCACCCTGGCCTCCGCGCTGGCGCTGCGGGAGCGGACCCGACGCTTCGAACTGCCCGAGGAGAGGACGATCGTTGGCTGACCTCAACGAACCCGTGGTGGTCGTCGGCCTGGGCCGGTTCGGCTCCGCGCTGGCACTGGAGCTGGTCAGCCGCGGCACCGAGGTGCTCGGCATCGACCACCGGCCGAAGGTGGTCCAGTCCCTGTCCGGTCGCCTGCCGCACGTCGTCACCGCCGACTCCACCGACATCGAGGCGCTGCGACAGCTCGGCGTCGGGGAGTTCCGGCGCGCCGTCGTGGCCATCGGCACCGACATCCAGGCCAGCATCCTCACCACCAGTCTGCTGTCCGAACTCGGCATCCCCGACATCTGGGCCAAAGCGGTCAGCGACCAGCACCGGCACATCCTCACCCGGGTCGGCGCCCACCGGGTCGTCGCGCCGGAACACGACATGGGCGAACGGGTGGCGCACCTGCTCTCCGGCCGGATCCTCGACTACGTCGAGGTCGACGCCGACTTCGCCGTGGTCAAGACCACCCCGCCACGCGAGGTCGTCGGCGTGCCGCTGCGCGACTCCCGGGTACGGAGCCGGTGGGGTGTCACCGTGGTCGCGGTCAAACCACAGGCCCCGCCGCCGGGCAGGGGCGCCGAGTTCAGCCACGCCACACCGGACACCGTGCTCGCCTACGGCGACCTGATCCTCATCGTCGGACCGATCGACAACGTGGAGCACTTCGCCGCCAGCGGTTGACCACTACGGCGCGGAAGCCGACGTCTTCCGCGCCCGCCGAATCGTGGGTACGGTGACCGGTGGTGTGCCGGGAAGCCTGGTCGGCAGTCGTGATTCCGCCGACCCCGGAAGGCTCCTGATGACCACGTCTGCCATCCGCGCCCACCACCTGACCAAACGCTACGGCCGGCTCCTCGCCTTGGACGGCCTCGATCTGACCGTGCACGCCGGCGAGGTGTTCGGGTTCCTCGGCCCCAACGGCGCCGGCAAGTCCACCACGATCCGACTGCTGCTCGGCCTGGCCCGTCCGACCGCCGGCCACGCCCGGATCTTCGACGTCGACGCCGGCGACGTGGCCGCCGCACACCGGCTGCTGGCGTACGTGCCGGCCGACGTCGCGCTGTGGCCGCAGCTCACCGGCGCGGAACTGCTGGACCTGCTCGCCGCCACCGGACCGGGCGTCGACACCGGGTACCGTGCCGACCTCGTCGCCCGCTTCGACCTCGACCTGTCCCGACCGGCCCGTACCTACTCGACCGGCAACCGGCAGAAGGTGGCGCTGGTGGCCGCGTTCGCGACCCGCGCTCCCCTCCTGGTGCTCGACGAACCGACCAGCGGCCTGGACCCGTTGATGGAGTTGCAGTTCCGCCGGGCCGTCACCGAGGCCCGCGACAACGGACAGACGGTGTTCCTCAGCTCCCACCAACTCGCCGAGGTGGAGGCGGTCTGCGACCGGGTGGCGATCCTGCGCGCCGGCCGGCTCGTCGACGTCGCGACCGTGCCCGACCTGCGACGGCTGCACCGCAGCGAGGTCGTCGCCCGGTTCACCGGGCCCGCTCCGGACCTGGCCGCCGTGCCCGGCGTCGACCTGCTCGACCGGGCGGACGGGACACTGCGGTTCTCCCTGGTCGGCCCGCCCGGCCCGGCGCTGCGCGCGCTCGCCGCCGCCGACGTCACCGCCCTCACCGTACGCGAGCCCAGCCTGGAGGAGATCTTCCTCGACTACTACGGGCAGACCGACCGGTGAGCGCCGCTGCGCCCACCGCGCCCGGCCGGGCGGTCACCCGCCTCGCGGCCCGTCAGGTGCGCCGCCCGGCGCTCGTCGTCGCCGCGGTGACCGTCGGCATGTCCGCCCTCGTCGTCGCCACCTATGCCCGCACCGTGGGCGATCCTGCGGCGGCGCAGGCGCTGGCCGCGCTCGCCGGAAACCCGGCCGTCCGCACCCTGTTCGGTGAACCCGTCGCCTTGGACACCGCCGGCGGGTTCGCCGTCTGGCGCACCGGCACCGTCCTCGCCGTCCTGCTCACCACCTGGGGCGCGCTGGCGACGACCCGGCTGACCCGGGGCGAGGAGGAGGCCGGCCGCTGGGACCTGCTGCTGGCCGGCCGGCTGACCCCGGCGGCCCTGTTGGGCCGGCACCTCGCCGTGCTCACCCTGGCGATGGCGTCGACCGGGCTCCTGCTCGCCGGGGCGCTCACGACCTTCGGGACGCCGAGGGACGGGGCGCTGCTGCACGCCACCGGGCTCGCCCTGGCCGGACTGACCGCGGTCGCGGCGGCGGCATGCGCCGCGCAGATCTTCCCCACCCGCGCCGGCGCCACCGGCGCCACCCTGGCCTTCCTCGGCGTCGGGCTGCTGGCTCGCATGATCGGCGACGGTGTGTCCGCACTGGCCTGGCTGCGGTGGCTGCCCCCGTACGGGCCGCTCGCCCTGAGCCGCCCCTACGACGACGACCGCTGGGCTCCCCTGCTGGCGTTCGCCGTCACCGCGGCGGCGCTGGCCGGCGTCGCGCTGGTCCTGGCCGGCAGGCGCGACGTCCGGGCCGGGCTGCTGCGTCCGCCGACGGGTCGGGCGCCCCGACGATGGTTGCTCGGCTCCGTCGGCGCGTTCGCCGTCCGGCGCGCGGTGTGCCCCCTCGCCGGTTGGTCGACGGGCATCGGCGCCTACTTCCTGCTGATCGGCCTGCTCGCCGAGTCGCTCACCGGCTTCCTCACCGACAATCCTCGCTTCGCCGACCTCGCCGCCCAGGCCGGCTTCGCCGGTCTCGGCACCGTCGAGGGATACATCGCCACCCTCTTCGCCCTGCTCGCCGTCCCGGTCGGCGCCTTCGCCACCGCCCGCCTGGCCGCGTTCGCCGCCGCCGAGAACGCGGGACGGTTGACCCTGCTGCACGCCGGACCGGTCAGCCGCACGTGGCTGCTGACCGCCGAGGTTGTCGCCACCGTCGCCGGCACCGCCGTACTCGTGGCCGTGGCCGCCGTCGCCACCTGGGCCGGCACGACGACTGTCGGTGCCGGCCTGCCGCTCACCGCCGCGCTGGCCGGCGCCGTCAACGTCCTGCCGGTGGCGCTGCTGGGCGCCGCGGCCGCCACCCTCTCGGTCGGACTGGCGCCGCGGGCGGTGGCGACGATCGGCATGCTGCCCACCGCTGGCGGGTTCATCCTCAAGGTGATCAGCGACAGTGTCCACGCCCCGGCCTGGGTCGGGTCGCTGTCGCCGTACGCGCACCTCGCCGCCGTGCCGGCCACGGCACCGAATTGGGCGGCAGCCGGTGTCATGGTCACCGGCGCCGTCGCCGTGATGTCAGCGGGTAACTGGGCGTATGTCCGGCGGGACCTGCGGCTCTGACGGCCGGCACGACCTCATCGACGCCCGCGGTCCCGCCACCGGTCGATCAGGGCCGGCAGTTCCCGCCAGAGGTAGTCGTAGAAGTCGCGCATCTCGGCGAGGCGGGCGCCGGCGACGCTGTCCGCGCC
>NZ_CADEAU010000018.1 GCF_902825405.1 Micromonospora maritima
CAGGGCGGTGCCGGCGGGAAGCGGGCCGGGCGGTACGTCGCCGCTCAGCCGGCTCGGGCCCGCGAGGCGACCGGGAGCCCCCGGTCCCACCCCACCCGGCGCAGCGCCTGCGCGTACACCCGGACGCCGAGGAGGCGGTAGAGCGTCGACTCCCACGGCCGGGGCCGCCAGTAGCGGCCCGACAACCGCGGCTGCGCCCGGCGCATCCAGGCGGCGATCCAGGCCATCAGCGCGAAGTGCACGACCCAGGCGAACGCGAAACCGTAGCCGAGCACCTCGCCGGTGAACGCGCCGACGGCGGCCACGGCCACCGGCCCGAGCAGCAGGATCAGCCTCGCTCCCGCGGTGCCGGACTCCACTCCGCAAGCCTATCGCCGCGCCGCGCCGGCACTCCTGGCGCGACGGCGCCGACCGTTGCGCCAGTACCGGGGCACCCCGGTACTGGCGCGAGACCGCCCGGGCGGGACCCGCGGCGACAGGTGACCCGGCCGCCGCGGGCCGGGTCACCTGTGCCGGGCGGTGACCAAGTCGGTACGGCGGCGGTGTCGCCAGTACATCTGTCGGTACACGCCGTCGGGGAACTCCGGCTGCCACGGCTTCACCGGGCCGGCGAAGTGGATGACGGACGCGTCGGTGACGTTCCCGCCGACGCGCGGATCGAGTCGCCACGCCATCATGTGGTTCCAGCGCTTGGGCATCCGTGTCCACCGCCCGTAGACGGCGTGGTTGAGGGCGTCCTGGTCCGGGAAGCGCGACTCGTCCGCGTGGCGGGCGACGTAGTCGAGCGCCTTGGCGGTGACGTCGAGCGCCTTCCACCGCGGCACGTCGATGAGCAGCACCCCGGAGTTCAGGTACGGGGCCTGGGCGTCGAGGTCGTGGTAGGGGCCGTAGATGCCCGGCAGGCCGCCGGTGTCGATGAGCCGGCGGGTGAACGCGTCCCGGACCGCGCCCAGTGGCGCGCCGGCCAGGTCGAGGTCACGCAGTTCCGCGAGCGAGCCGGTGCAGAGCACGTCCGAGTCGAGATAGACCAACCGGTGGACGTCCGGCGGCAGGGCGTGCGGGATCAGCAGCCGCAGGTACATGGCGGCCGAAAGGTAGCTCAGGTGGGGTTCGCGGGAGCCGGGCAGGCGGATCGGGGGTGGGTCCACCGTCAGGAAGGAGACGGTGGCGTGCCCGGCCGCCCGGGTGAGGGCGGCCCGGCTCCGCTCGGTGACGTCGTCGCCGGCGGCGAACCAGAACCGCAACGGTTCGGCCGGCATGTGGGCAACCACAGTGGACACCACGACGGCGGCGTGGGGGGCGTAGGTGGCATCGAAGGCCAGTGCGCAGTCCAGAACTACCTCCTCCGTCGAACATGGACGTACGCAAATTTACAACGATGCAGAAGGGGATGACAACCAACCCGGTCACGGGCCCGCACACCTCGACGTGGCCGCTTCCGCCCCGGCCCGTCCGGGAGGGAGATGCGCCGTTCGTCCCCCCGGGCGAGGTTCGCCCCGACGTCCCGGGCCGGCGGGCCGACGCGGGATGCGGCGGCGGCCGTGCGGTGCGTACAGTTCCGGGTCGGACGTGGGGCGGCCCGGGTGGATCCGGTGCGGGGAACGGAATGAGACAGCGGCGGCATGACGGCGGACAAGAGCACCGAGAACGGCCAGAACGGCATTGACCGCGATCGGCTGGAGACCTGCCTGAGCGTCTTCGAGGCGTTGGAGGACCTGCCTCCCGACCACCCCGACGTGGTGCGGGTGCAACGGGCCACCGCGAGGCTCTACAAGGTGATCAAGCAGCGGCGACGCGAGGAACGCCGCAACGCCGTCGTGGCGGCCGACCGGGCGGTGACGGCGGCCACCGCCACCGGCGCCCCCGGGCGGATCGACGACGAGACCCAGGGCATCCCGCTGGCCTCCCCCACCGTCGGCGCCACGGCCGGCTTCCTGCACAACCCGCGTGGCTGTTACGTCTGCAAGCAGCGCTACCGCGAGGTGGACGCCTTCTACCACCAGCTCTGTCCGCCCTGTGCCGCGCTGAACCGGGAGCGCCGCGACGCCCGCACCGACCTGACCGGCCGGCGCGCGCTGCTCACCGGCGGCCGGGCGAAGATCGGCATGTACATCGCGCTGCGGCTGCTGCGCGACGGCGCGCACACGACGGTGACCACGCGGTTCCCGCACGACGCGGTCCGCCGGTTCGCCGCGATGCCCGACAGCGCGGACTGGCTGCACCGGCTGCGGGTCGTCGGCATCGACCTGCGCGATCCCGCCCAGGTGATCGCCCTCGCCGACTCGGTCAGCGACCAGGGACCGCTCGACATCCTGATCAACAACGCCGCGCAGACCGTCCGTCGCACGCCCGGGGCGTACGCGCCACTCCTGGCCGCGGAGGCGGCGGCGCTGCCGGACGGTCCGCTGCCGGAGATCGTCACGTTCGCCTCGTCGACCGGCCGGAGCGACCCGGCGGGCAGCCTGACCGCCGGGCCGCGCCCGGCGCTGACCCCGCACGCGCTCACCGCGCTGGCGCTGACCGGCGGCTCCGCCTCGCCGGAGCGGATCGCGGCGGCGACCGCCATCGACGCCGGCGGTCTGGTGCCGGACCTCGAACCGGTCAACAGCTGGGTGCAGCGGGTGCACGAGGTGGACCCGGTCGAACTGCTCGAGGTGCAGCTGTGCAACGTGACCGCGCCGTTCGTGCTGGTCAGCCGACTACGACCGGCGATGGCCGCCGCCACCGCCCGCCGCAAGTACGTGGTGAACGTGTCGGCGATGGAGGGCCAGTTCGCCCGCGGCTACAAGGGGCCGGGGCACCCGCACACCAACATGGCCAAGGCCGCGCTGAACATGCTGACCCGCACCAGCGCCCAGGAGATGCTGGCCGACGGCATCCTCATGACGAGCGTCGACACCGGCTGGATCACCGACGAACGGCCCCACCCGACGAAGATGCGGCTGGCGGACGCCGGCTTCCACGCCCCGCTGGACCTGGTGGACGGCGCGGCCCGGGTCTACGACCCGATCGTCCGCGGCGAACAGGGCGAAGACCTGTACGGCTGCTTCCTGAAGGACTACGCGCCCTGCGCCTGGTGATCGGCGCGCGCGACCTCACCGTCAGCCGCGGCGGCCCCCGCGCCGCAGTGCCGGCCCGCTGTCGCAGAGGAAGCTCCGCAGCGTACGCGCCGGCCGTCCGGTGACGCGCTCGACGGTGTCGGTCACCTCCGCGAAGCCGCCGGCGCACACCCGCTCCAACGTCAGGGCGGAGAGGTCCCGTTCGAAGCCCTCGAGTCCGGCGACGGCCTCCTCGACCGTCACGTCGCGGTGGGTCACGGGGCGTCCCGCCGCGGCGGAGAGCAGTTCCGCGGTGCGCGGCAACGACAGTGCCTCCGGACCGGAGATCCGGTACGTCCGGCCGCCGCAGGCCGGCCCGTTCTCATGAAACGGACCCTAGCCTCGCGGGAGCACGGTGATGGCCACGACGACGCTGTTGACGACAGTGGCGGTCACGGTGCGGGTCACGGCCTGCGCAGCAGCGTCGGCGCCCCAGTCGCCGCGCTCGAGCGCCTTGGCCCGCGTGATCACCTCCGACGTCCACGGGATCTCGCGGTCGAACTGCGGAAGTGTCCCGCTCGCCGACAGCAGCGCCGCGAGCGCGGCGACCCGGGCCGCCGGCTCCGCACCGTCCACGAGGACCCGCCGAACGTCGGCGAGCAGGCGGGACCGTCGTTCGGTCCGGCCCTCGCGCAGGGCCGTCGTCCGGAACAGGCCCAGCACCCTACGCGGCTCCTCGTCGATGTCGCCGCGGGCGACGAGCCGTTCCAGCACCGGCTCGCGCAGGGCGGGACCGATCGCCGCCAGTGCGGTCTGCACTCCCCTCGGCTTCTCGGCGAGGTAGGTCCACGCCGGGCGGAGAAGGTCGTCCGCCGGCGGGTGACCCGCCACGCCGCCGACCCGCCCCCGGTCCCCCGTGGTCAGGTGGTCGCCGAGGGCCAGGTCGGCGAGGACCGCCCCACCGAGGACGTAGAAGAGGGTGTTCTCCCCCGCGATCGTCCCGGACGCGGGCTGGAACAGGAGCAGCAGGAGATCCTCGACGAGGGTCGGGGCGTCCGACCGGGGTCCGGTGGTCATCGGCGGGGCTCCCAGCGGAACAGGCGGGTGGCGAGGGCGACGGCGACGACGACCCAGCCGAGCGTGGGCGCGAGCAGGAGCAGGGAGTCGGTCACGGCGACCCCGCCGTTCCAGGCGTTCATGGTCAGTTCGGTGGCCGCGCCGCCGGGCAGCAGGCGCTTGAGCCAGGCGAGGTTCTCGGTGCCGGAGATGCCGACCCAGGTGGCCACGGCGATCACCCCGAGGGTGACGGGCAGCGTGGTGACCTGTGCGTGTTCCGGTGAGTTCGTCAGCCCAGCCGTGGCCAGGGCCAGGCCGACCATCATGGCCAGGGTCGCAAGGACCGCCACGACCAGCAGCGCGACGTTCGCCGGTGCGCCGGTGACCACGGCCAGGACGGTCAGGATGACGGTCAGCTGCACCACGGCGAGGACGAGTACGGGCAGCAGCAGGCCGGCGAGGATGCCGGCGTCGCCTTCGGCGGTGGAGCGCAGTCGCTTGAGGAAGAGGTTCTGCCGCCGGGAGGCCAGCGTGGTGACGGCGGTGGCGTAGAGCCCGAACGCGGTGATCGTGAACATCACGATCGCGGCGATGTAGCCGAGGCTGCCGAGGGCGGCGTAGGTCTCGTGCTGTCGGATGAAGAACGCGCTGACGACCACCGGGATGATGAGGCTGGTGATCAGGACGAGCCGGTTGCGGAAGATCTGGATCAGTTCGCCTGTGGCGATGGACAACACCGTGGAACTCCTGTCGCGGTCGCGGGTCAGTTGCTGATGGCGCGGAAGACGTCGTCGAGACGGGTCGGCCCGGCCTCCAGGCCCTGCAGCTCGACGGCGTGGTCCTGCGCCCACCGGAGCAGGACGTGCAGGTCGTGCTGGAGCCCGAAGGTCTCGACGACGACCTTCCCCTCGGCGTCGGGCACGGCCCGCAGCGGCAGGGCCGGTGCCCCGACCGGGAGGGAGAAGCGGATGACGGCCGGCAGGGTGCGGGTCAGCTCGGCCACGGTGCCCTCGCGGTGCAGGGTGCCCTGGTGCATCAGTCCGATGCGGTCGGCGCGCTGCTGCGCCTCCTCCAGGTAGTGGGTGGTGAGCACGATGGTGGCGCCGTTCTCGCGGAGCCGGTCGACGGTCGCCCAGACGGCGTCGCGGGACTGGATGTCCAGGCCCGTGGTCGGCTCGTCCAGGAAGATCAGCTCCGGGGTCCCGTAGACGGCGGTGGCGAAGTCCAGCCGCCGCTTCTCGCCACCGGAGAGCTGTGACACCTTGCGGCCGGCCCGTCCGGTGAGGTCGACGAGGTCGAGCACCCGGTCGACGTCGTCGCTGCGCCGGGTGAGCCGGCCGACGAGCCGGACGGACTCACGCACCGTGAGGTCCGGTGAGAAACCGCTCTCCTGGAGCATGACGCCCATCCGGGGACGGACCACCCGGCGGTCGCGCGGGCTGTGGCCGAAGACGCGCACGGTCCCGGAGGCGGGCCGGCGGTGTCCCTCGACGACCTCCAGGGTCGAGGTCTTGCCGGCGCCGTTGGTGCCGAGCAGCGCGTACAGCTCTCCGGGCCGTACCTCGAAGGAGAGGTCCTTGACGGCGTGGAAGTCACCGTAGGTCAGGTTCAGCCGGTCGACCTCGATGACGGGTGTGGTGGACATGCACCCATCACAGCGCGGCCGACGCCGACCGGTCAGTGGCGCCACGTCACCACCGCATGTGACACGGTGTCACTGGTCGTCGCCCGCGGCTGCCGGATACTGGTGCGGTGACCGCGAGCGCTCCCCGCTTCACCGAGTCGACGCAGGGAAGGCTGCGCCGGCTCAATCTCGTCACGTCACTACCGCCCGTGGTGTTCGCCGCCGCGGTTCTCCTCTACACCGACGCGCGTACCTGGTGGCACCTGGTCGTCCTCGTGCCGGGGGCCGTGGCGGCCGTGGTGGCCTTCGAACGGTGGACGGCCAACGACCTGGCCCGGGTGGCGCTGCCGTGCGTGCTCGTCGGGGCGGCGGTGTGGCCGCTGGGGGTCCTGGTGACCGGCAGCCCCAACGCCTACTGGGGGGTCTGCGCCGTGGGGTCCCTCGCCCTGCGGGAGGTCCGGCGACGCCGGGCGGCGATGGCCCTGCTGTTCTCCTACGTGGCCGCCGTCGGCGCGGCACGGCTGCTGGTGCAGCGGGACGACATCGGTCACGTCCTGCTCACCTACGTCCTGGTCCCGACCGTGCTCACCGTCCTCGTGACGGTCTTCACCATCGTGGGCGAGCGGTTCTACGACCTCATCCGGGAACTCGAACAGACCCGGGAACGCGCGGCGGAACTGGCCGTCGTCCGGGAGCGCGTGCGGTTCGCCAGCGACCTGCACGACATCCAGGGCCACACCCTGCACGTGGTCAAGCTGAAGATCGCCCTGGCGCAGCGGCTGCTACGCCGCGACACCGAGCGGGCCGAGAAGGAACTGCACGAGACGTACGCCCTGGTCAGCGACACCATCACGCAGACCAAGGAACTCGCGTACGCCCAACGGCGACTCAACCTCACCGCCGAGATCGAGAACGCGAAGAACCTGTTCGAGGCCGCCGGCATCCGGGTGCGGGTGACCCGGGAGGCCGAGGTCGACGCCCGCGTCAGCGAACTGCTCGGGCAGGTGCTGCGCGAGACCACCACCAACATCCTGCGTCACGCGCAGGCCAGCCAGGTGCAGATCACCCTCGCCGGGTCGGGCATCACCATCGTCAACGACGGCGCGACCGGCGACACCCCACCGCGGCTCAGGGGACTGTCCGCGCTGCGGCAGCGGGTGGCGGGTGACGGCGGTCAGCTGATCGTGGAACAGCACGAGGGGCGCTTCCGGACGGCCGCGACGTTCCCGCCGGCCCGTGGTGCGCTGGACCCACCGGCCCGTAGGGAGGACCGTCGATGACGACGATCGTGCTCGCCGACGACGAGGTGCTGCTCCGCACGGCCCTCGCCGCGCTGCTGCCCCTGGAGGGCGACATCACCGTTCTCGCCGAGGCGCAGGACGGCGCGACGGCCGTCGCGGCCACCCTGCGGCACCGGCCCGACGTCCTGGTCATCGACCTGGAGATGCCCGGCGTGGACGGCCTGGGCGCGGTCGCCGAGATCCGCCGGACGCGACCCGAGCAGGTGATCCTCATGCTGACCCGGCACGCCCGCCCCGGCGTGCTCCGCAAGGCCCTGAAACTCGGCGTCCAGGGCTTCATCAGCAAGTCCGCCGAGCCGGCGCACATCACCTCCGTCATCGCCACCCTGCACGCCGGCAAGCGCTGGATCGACCCGGACGTGTCCGCGCTCGCCGTCACCGACGACTCCCCTCTCACCGACCGCGAAGCCGACGTCCTCCGCGTCACCGGCGAGGGCTACTCGGTCGTCGACATCGCCGCCCGCCTGCATCTCGCGCCGGGAACCGTCCGCAACTACCTCTCCAACGCCATGCGCAAGACCCAGACCCGGACCCGCCACGACGCGGCCCGGTACGCCCGCGAACACGACTGGCTGTGACGGTGGACGATCCTCGTCCGGCCTCCCGTCGTCAGTTCCATGCGTTCCAGGTATAGGTTCGGTGGATGGATGTGGTCGCTGCCTGCCGAGCCTTCGTCGCCGTCAGCGGGCACGGCAGTTTCACCTCCGGCGCCGCCGCGGCGGGCATCCCCCAGTCGGTCGCCAGTCGCCGCATCGCCGCCCTGGAGGACCACTTCGGGGCGCGGCTGTTCGACAGGTCGTCCCGGGCGGTCCGGTTGACGTCGTTCGGGCAGGACATGCTGCCCACCGCGCGTCGCCTGGTCGATCTCGCCGACGCGATGGCCGACGACGCCGAGCGCGCCCGGCTGCGCCCGCTCCGGGTCGCCGTACCCGAGACCTGCCCGGCACACCGCCTCGCCGCCCTGGTGGTCGCGAGCCGGCGTCATCGCCTCCACCTGGAGGTACGGCCGGCCGGCCCGCAGGAACGCGACAGGCTCTGCCAGACGCTGGAGGTCGGCGCCGGGATCCTGGCGGTCCCGGAGGCGGCGGCCTCCTGGCGGGTACCGCTCGGGCTGGCCGCGCGGACCCCCTTCCCGGCGTCGACGGTGTTCCTGGAGACGCTGCGCAGCGGCCGAGCGCGCACGCAGGCACGACGGCGCATCCTCATCCAGCCGGAGGACGACGTCGCCCACCTGCGGGACCCGCTGACCCGTGCCGGCCAGTCGGTCGGGCTGGCGCCGGCCCAGGTCACCGTCGCGCCGTCCCTCATCGACGCCGCGGCGACGGCGCTGAGCTCACCCGACCTGCTGCTCTGCTCCCGCCAGCAGGCCGAGGACTTCGGGCTGCACTGGTGCCCCCTCGCCGACCCGCGACTCGTCCGGGGCTACGACGTCGCCGCCGGCCTCCGCGAGGACCTCGAACAGCTGAGGACGGTTCTGCACCCGGACGTGGCGCGATGCCTGGGCGCGACGACATGAGCGCCACCACCGTCGTGCGCCACGCGCGCGAGCTGCTCGACGAGGCGGGACTGCACGGCGCCTTCCTGGTCCGCAACCTCGACACCGGCGAGGAGATCGGCTTCGACACGGACACCCGGTATCCGTCGGCGTCGCTGGTGAAGGTGCCGTTGGCGGTCGCCGTGCTGGAGCGGATCGCCCGTGGCGAACTCGATCCGGCGATGCCTGTCGACGTCACCCCCGGTCGGATCGCCGCCCCCGGTCCGACCGGTCTGAGCCGCTTCCGTCACCCGGCCCGGATAGCCGTGGACGACCTGCTCTACCTGAGCACCTGCATCAGCGACAGCGTCGCCGCCGACGCCCTGTTCGACCTCGTTCCGCCGGCCGCGGTCGCCGCCGAGCTGCGGCGACTGCGCGTCGACGGCATCGCCGTCCGACACCGGGCGGGCGACCTCGCCGACACGCCGGCGGAACGTCTCGGCCCCGACGACGCGCACCTGGCCCACTCCCTCGCCATCGGCGCGGCCACCCCCGGGCAGGGGCACCCGGTCGCCCAGCTCGACGTCACCCGCGCCAACACCGGGTCGGCGCGGGCCTACGTCGACCTGCTGCACGCCCTCTGGCGGCCGTCGGTGATCCCGCAGCCCACCGCCGCGCGGGTGCGCGCCCTGATGGGCGACAACCTGCACCGGCAGCGGCTCGCGCCCGACTTCACCTCCGACGCCTCCCGCTGGTCGTCCAAGACCGGCACCCTGCTGCACCTGCGCCACGAGGTGGGGGTGGTGGACCACGCCGACGGGCAGTCGTACGCGGTCGCCGCGCTCACCGCGTCCCGGGTGCCCGCCGTCGCCCAGCCCGGCAGCGAGGCGACGATGGCACAGGTCGCCCGCTCCCTGCACGACCACCTGCGCACGGGCACCCTGCCCTGGTGGGGCTAGACCCGGACACGCGCTGGTCCGCGACGGGTTCGGGTCCGCCGCTCGTGCGACCACACCAGCAGCACCATGGCGATGTTGACGGCCGCCAGGATCAGCAGGGACGCGTCGCCGGAGTCGGTGGCGCGGTCGATCGCGTAGGGCTCGCCGCCGGCCATCACCGTGCTGACGATCCCGAACAGGACGTTGTTGGCGACGTGGAAGGCGACAGGCGCCTCGATGCCGCTGCTCACGATCGCCATCAGGCCGGTGCAGAGGCCGATGAAGGTGAAGTAACCGAACAGCCAGGGGTCGCTCGACCCGTGGAGCACGGCGAAGCCCAGGCTGGACACGACGAGCCCGACGGCCAACGCCGGCCGGACCGCACGCACCCAGGACGCGGCGGCCGGCAGTACGGCACTGCGCCACAGCAGCTCCTCGCCGGCGGACTGCAGCGGCGTGCTCAGCACGGTGACCGCCAACAGGCCGATCGTGGTGCCGGTGATCCCGAAGGCGGTCCAGCCCGGCGAGTCCGGCGCCACCAGCGCCACGACGCCGATCCCCGCGCCGACGAGCAGCGCGGCTCCGACGAGGTAGTACGTCAGGCGGCGGGCGTCGAAGGCCCGGGGTGAGCTGATCAGGCTGCGCCACGGCACCCGGGCGATCCGCGCCAGGAGCAGGACCGCCACGACGCCCGACGCGCCGATGCTGAGGTTGACGGCCAGGGACTTCAACGGCGTCATGGTCGGGGACATCGGATCGTCGCTGCCCTCGACGACGCCCACGACCTGATAGAGCAGGACCTGGAGGGCCAGCATCACCAGCGGCGGCACGAGGATGACCACGAGCGGCTTCCACCAGCTCATGCGCAGGTGCGCCCCGAAGGGTCGGGAGCTGTCGACGGCGGGCCGTCCGGCGGTTCGTGGGGCGTGCATGGGGTTCCTCTCGGGTGGCGTGACATGCCCATTGCAGCGCTCGCCGGACGGTGCGGGCAGTGTCACCGCGTCACCATCGCACCGTGACATTCGGCGAGGCAGGAGACGGGGACGGCGTCACCTGGCGAGTTCCGCCGGTGGGGGTGGGAAGTCGACGCGGGGCCTGCCCTCCATCGCCGCCGCCAGGCTCTCGTAGACCGGCGGGTTGATGCCGTCGCGCCGCTGGTGCCCCATCCTGACGGTGGTCTGCGGCCAGTCCGGGTCGGTCATGATGCCGGCCACCGCGTACTGCCTGGTCATCGCGACCATGGAGGCGTAGTTCTCCGCGTCGGTGGTGCCGGTCTTGCCGGCGACCGGCGCGTCCACCGCGGCCTTCACCCGCGCGGCCGTACGGCTGGCGCCGCACCGGCTGGTGGCGGAGTCGTCGCCGACGGGGCAGCGGGCGACGTCGACGGCGGCGCGGGCCACCCCGGTGCTCACCCGCTTCTCGCACCGCGGCCGCGCGACGTCCGACGTCCTGCCGTCCGGGCCCCGGATCTCCTGCACCGGAGTCGGCTCACACCAGGTGCCGTCCGCGGCCAGGGTCGCGTACGCGTTCGCCAGCTCCAGCGGGGTCGTGGCGGAGACGCCCAGGGTGAAGGCGCCCCAGTCGTGGGCGGCCTCCCGGTCGGCGGCCCACCGTTGCTCCCGGTCGACCCGGAACCGGATGCCGAGCCGCTCGGCCACGTCGACCACGTTCTCCGCGCCGATCCGCTGTTGCAGCGGGACGAAGTAGGTGTTCGTCGACCGGGCGAACGCGCTCCACATGGTCAGTACGCCACCGGCCTTCTTGTCCGAGTTCGTGGGGCAGTAGCGGGAGGTGCCGGGACACGCGGTGGGGCTGGCGCGATCGACGACGTACGTCGACCGGAACCGCTGCGGCGCGTCGATGGTGTGGCCGAGCGGGATGCCCTTCTCCAGGGCGGCGACGACGGTGAAGATCTTGAAGGTCGACCCGGCCTGGTACCCGGTGATGCCGTCCCCGCCGGTGAGCAACGGGTTGACGGTGCGGGGATAGGTGCCCGACGCTCCCTTCGCCCGCTGCGCCGGGTCGCTGTGCGGCTCGTTGGTCGGGTTCCTCGGGTCGTCGAGCGCGAAGGTGCGGTTCACGGCCAGGGCCCGGACGCGGCCGGTGCCGGGTTCCACCACGGCGACCATGGCGGCCTCCGCGGCGGTCTCGGCCTTGGCCCTGCGGACGGCCTGGTCGGCGCCGCGCTGCGCCCGGGCGTCGAGGGTGGTGACGACCCGGTAGCCGCCGCCCCGCAGCCGCCGCTCCCGGTCGTACGCGGTGGCGCCGAACTCCTCCCGGGACATCCACCAGCGGTAGAAGTAGTCGCAGAAGAAGCCCCAGCGCCTCTCGCCGACGGAGACGCACCCGTTCGGCGGACGCGTGTCCCGGACCACGAGCGGGGCCGCCTTCGCGGCATCGGCCTGCGCCCGGGTGAGGGCGCCGGTCGTGACCATGTTGTCGAGCACGTAGTTGCGCCGGTCCAGCGCCAACGGACGGCCGCCGCGGCTGGTCGGGTCGTTGGTGGTGGGCGCCTTGACCATGCCGGCCAGCAGGGCCGCCTCCGCGACCGTGAGCCGGCCCGGCGGCTTGCCGAAGTAGACCTGACTGGCGGCGTGGACGCCGTACGCGCCGTTGCCGAAGAAGGCGATGTTCAGGTAGCGCTCCAGGATCTCGTCCTTGGTGAACTCCCGGTCGACCCGCAGCGCGTACCGCATCTCGCGCAGCTTGCGGGCGCTGGTGTCCTCCGTCGCCGCGACCACGTCGGCCGGATGGTCCGCCGAGTACGCGAGGGCGAGCCGCACGTACTGCATGGTCAGCGTCGAGGCGCCCTGCCGGTCCGCGGCGCCGGCGGAGTTGTTGACGAAGGCGCGCCCGACCCCCTTGAGGTCGATCCCGTTGTGCCGGTAGAAGTCGTGGTCCTCGGCGGCGACGATCGCCTGGCGCATCACCGGCGCGACCTGGGCCAGCGGGACGTCCCGACGGTTCTCGTCGTACATGGTCGCCAGCGGGGTCCGGCCGTCGGCGGCGAACAGGTAGCTGATCTGCGGCGCCCGGGTCACCGACAACTCGCTCGGCAACGCGCCGAACGCCTCCGCCCCGGCCTTCGCCCCCAGGCCGGACAGCGCCACCGGGGGGAAGACGACTGCCGCGACCACCACGCCGGCCAGCAGGCCACAGACGATCAGCGAGACGGTCCTGGTCCACAACGTACGGAAGCGCATCTGCATTCTGGTCGAACCTCGATCCCTTGGTGCCGCTCGGTCGGCGGTGCCGTGCCCCGGTGGGACGCCCGCCGTCACAGTGCGGCGATCGCGACCTCGGCCGCCCGCGCGATCAGGGCGTTGTCGTAGTCGGCGTCCTTCTGGTCGCGGCTGGACAGCACCGCGAGCACGATCGGCGCCCGGTCCGGCGGCCAGATCACCGCGATGTCGTTGCGGGTGCCGTAGCCGCCGGAACCGGTCTTGTCTCCGACGACCCAGCCGTCGGGCACCCCGGCGCGGATCAGTTCGCCGCCCGTGGTGTTGCCCCGCAGCCAGCCGTTGAGGATGTCACGGTCCGCGGGGTCGAGGGCGTCGCCGACGGCGTACGCCCGCAGGTCCTGAGCCAGGGCCCGCGCGGTGCTGGTGTCCCGCCGGTCACCCGGGCGCGCCTCGTTGAGCGCGGTCTCGTACCGCGCCGGGTCGGTGACCTTGTCGCCGACGCCGCGCAGCTCCTTCTCGAACTTCTGCGGTCCGCCGAGCCGACGCAGCAGCAGGTTGCCGGCGGTGTTGTCGCTGTAGCGCACGGCCGCGTCGGCGATCGCGCGCAGCGTCATGCCGTCGGCGACGTGCCGCTCGGTGATCGGCGAGTAGGTGACCAGGTCGTCCGCCGAGTACCGCACCACCCGGTCCAGCTCGGCGTCCGTGGTCTCGTCGAGGACCTCCGCGGCGGCCAACGCCTTGAAGGTCGAGGCGTACGCGAACCGCTCGTCGGCCCGGTAGCTGACGCTCGCGCCGGTGCCGGTGTCGATCGCGTACACCCCCAGCCGCGCGTCGAACGTCTCCTCCAGGCGCCGGAACTCGCCGTCCCGGTCGGCGGCGGCGGACGCGGCGGCGGTCGTCGGCCGGTCCGGCGTCGGCTGTGCGGCGGCATCGACGGCGTCGGCGGGACTGCAGGCGGCGAGGGCCACCGCTGCCGCCGCGGCCACCAGCCGGTGTGACGCGAGCACCATGATCACTCCTTCGTGGGTGTCGTGCGCCCGGCGCCGGAAGCGCCGGTCGGGCAGGACTCGACCCTCGCAGCGATCGGGCATGCGGTCGAAGACGGAATCGGGGGTGTTCATGCCGATCCGGCATCGCCGTGGCTGTGCGGCGGCCCCGGTCCGGGGACGTCGTCCCGCAGGTCAGGCGGGATCGACGTCGTCCCGGCCGGGCTCGTCCGCCCACCCCAGGTGGGTGAGAATGTCCGCGGCGACCCTCGCGGGGGTGCCGTCGTTCGTGATCGTGAAGTCCGCGACGGCGGGCTCGACCGGAACGGACGCAGGCTGGGCCAGCGCCCGCAGGTGGCGTTCGAGCCGTGGTCCCGTGTCCCGTCGGCGCAGCCGGCCACGAATCGTGTCGACGTCAGCGGTCAACCCGACCACGACCAGGTCACAGCCCGCGAGGCTCTCCGCGTACCGCTGCCGCTGGACGGTGCTCTCGACGACGGCTGCCACGACGACGAACCGCGCTCCGGCGGCCCGGAAGTTGCCCCACACCGAGGCGAGGTTCACGCACTTGAGCTCGTCGTACACCCGTGCCCCGGCATCGCCGGCGGCCGCGGCCGCCGCGCTCACGCGGGCACCGGGCCGCACGGAGTCGGTCAGAAGTCGCGCCACTCGTCGAACCACTGGTCGGCCAGATGCGCGGGGAGATCAGCCCGGGTGGCGAGTTCCACGAACGCGTCGGAGGCCTCCTCCCGGCGCACCGTGTCGATGATCGCGTATTTCCGGTCGATCGTGTGGAGCGCCTCGACCAGGGTGCGCAGAGCCGCTTCAGCTTCGTCGGCTCGCCGATCACGGTCCTGCGGAAGCTTGTCAAGGGTGCGGACCGCGCCGGCGTATGCCCTGCAGGCGGCGGCCCCACCTCGGGCGTCGTCGTCGACCCAGTCCCGGAACGGGTTGTTCAGGTTGGCGGCCAGCCACGTGTCGGGCTTCGCGCCCTTGACGACCAGGCGCATTCCGGTGCCGCGGTAGCGGGCCTTCAGGGCGGACACGATCGAGCGGCGTAGACCGCTGATGCTCAGCTGCGTCAGCGAGGGCAGCTCAGGCAGTGTGTCCGCGTCCAGGCCGTAGCCATCGACAAGCTCGATGACCGCGAGACGGGTCAGACCGGCCAGAACGGCGGCGTCGATCAGCTGTCCCGGTGGCTTGCGCCAGTGGATCCGGACGCTCTCCAGCTCTGTCAGTTCCCGGACGGCACCGATGGACATGGTGCCGCCACCGTCCAGGGCGACCTCTCGGACACCGTGCAGGCCGGTGGGGACCATCGTGTGCGCATCAGCACCGGTCAGGACGAGACGAAGCCATCGACCGCCGTCCGCCGCGTACACGTCCGGGCCCGGGTCCGCCGCCACCAGCTCAAGGCCGCGCAACCCACGGGGCAACCGCACCTCGCGAAGCTCCGCACCGGACAGCGACAGGTGCTGCAGACCGGTCTCGGCCAGATCCACGACCGGCGGGGCGTCCCGCCAGGTCAGTGACGAGACGATCGGGTGGTCTGCCAACGCGCGGGCGAGACCCCGCTCCGGGCCGGTCCAGGTCAACGCCGTGCAGCGGGGCAGCTGATCGAGAGCGGACCATCGCACCGGCCCGGAGGCAGGCACCCGCATCGACCCCGCACCGCTCAGGTCCAGCAGTCGCGGGATGGCCGCGCCGAGGGTCACCGTCCCGGCGCCGAAGTCGACGTCGACCTCACCGCGAGTGGCGGCCGCACGGTAGGCGGCCTTCGCCGCCGGTGGTAGCTCCCGGTCCCAGCGGCGCTGCCTGACCACGTCGTCGGCAAGTGACTGCCAACCCGAGTACGTGTTCGACGACGCCGGCACACCCTCGGGAACGGGCAGGTTGCCGATCCACGCGAATCCCGGCGGCACCGCGTGCCAGCCGCCGATCGACACGTGAGCACGGCGCCCGTCGTGGGCGTGATGGTCGAGCCTCAGCGGTTCGACGCCACGCAACTCGTCCAGACTCGGCCGCTCCATCGAGTGCCAGCGCAGCGCATATGCCGAGGTCACACGGCCGTCGACGCCGGTGACCTGACACGCCCCGAATCCGCCGTCGGACAACCTCATCACGGCGACGTCACCGGGTCGCACCGTCTGGTCGAGCACCCGGCGAAGCTACCCGACCGGGGCGACGGTGGTGCACCCCCGGCGCCACCGGCCAGTCGATGTGCGGACCCGTCCTGCGGGGCGATGATTCAGGGGCGGGCACGGCCCTGCCGGTCGCCGCCCCACGTGAGGAGTTGCTGTGGCGAAGTTCATGACCATCGGGTACGGCGACCAGGCGGGTTACGACCGGACCGACGCAGCCGTACGCGACGCGGCCCACGCGTATGACGCCCGACTGCGCCAGGACGGGATCGACATGGGCATCGCCGGCCGGCCCGTGCTGGTGCGGAACCACGATGCGGCCGGGGTGACCACGACGGACGGGCCTTTCATGGCTTCCGCGCTTCCCGTAGCCGGTTTCGCCATCATCGAAGCGGCCACGTTGGACGAGGCCATCGCCATCGCGTCGCGTACGCCTTGCGCCGTCGCGCACGGCGTGGTCGAGGTGTGGCCGTTGCAGGAGGCGTCGTAGGCGTCGACCAGGCCCGCCCGCTCATCGGCGTGAGCCGACGTCGCCGGCCCGCGAAGCGGACTCTACCGAGAGCTGGCCGACGAAGAGCCCGACGCTTTCCTCACGCTCTCGCCGCCGTCGAGGCGCTCCGGAACGACAGTGGCCGGGCGCGCGCACTGCGGCAGGTCCGGACGGCCGCTGTGCCGGCTCGGTGCGCGCGGAGACGGTCTCCGGGCAAACCAGGAGCCAGGCAACCGGTCCGGAGCCCCAACCCGCTGCTCAGGGACTGGCGACTCCGGCGGTGAGTCGCGACCTCGCCGTGCAGGAAGGCGCCCGGCCGCCCGGGAGCCGTCACCCGGATGGTGACGTGACCCGGACCAGCAGCTCGGCGAGGTGGACGGCGCGGACCGTGGAACGGCGCCGGCGCAGACCGGTCCGTAGCTGCCGCAGGCAGCCGGGGTTGACGGTGACCACGTAGTCGACACCGGCCGCTTCGATCTCGTCGATCTTGGCGGCCAGGATGCGGCGCGACTCCCGGGGCCGCAACAGGGAGTACGTGCCGGCCGCGCCACAGCAGGTCGCGGCCGAGGGCAACTCCACGTAGTGGGCGACCGACCGCAGCAGGGCCCGGGGTTCGGCGTACACGCCCAGCCCGTTGCGCAGGTGGCAGGAGTCCTGCAGGGTCACCCGTGCCCGCCGGCCGTCGACCCGCAGCTCGCCGGCCGGCGCCCGTCCCGTGAGCCACTGCGACAGCTCGCGTACCCGGTCCCGCCCCAGCACGGCGGCGAGGTGGGCGGCGCACCCGCCGGAGGTGGTGACGATGGTGCCGGGCAGCTCCGCGCCGAGCCGGTGCGCCATCCGCTCCCCGCCGGCCAGGTCGCCGTTGTGCGCGTGCAGGGCGCCGCAGCAGCCCTGCGCGGCGGGCGCGGTCAGGGCCGGGTCGAGGACCTGGGCCGCCCGGCTGACCGCAGGGAAGAGGCCGCGTTCGAAGCAGCCCAGCAGGAGCTGCACACCCGCCGCACGGGGAGCACCGTCCGCTGACGGAGCGGAGGTCGGCACCTCGGCCGAAGGGGACGCACCGGCGGCGGCCCGGCGGAGCAGGCCGAGCAGGCGCAGCAGCCGGCGGCGCTCGGCGACCAGCATCAGCAGGCGGGCCGGCACCGGTCGGCGCCGACCCCGCCACTGGTGGACGCGCCACTGTTCCAGCAGGCTGCCGTACTCCACCCCGGCCGGACAGACCGGCTCGCAGGCCCGGCAACCCAGGCAGGACGACGCCTGCTCCGCCAGGGTCGCGTCGTCGGGCGGGAGCACCCCGTCCTGCAACGCGCGCATCAGCGTGATCCGGCCCCGGGGTGAGGACGCCTCGTCACCGGTCAGCGCGTAGGTGGGGCAGGCCGGCAGGCAGAAACCGCAGGAGATGCAGCGGGACAGCTGCTCGGGGTGAAAGACGTCACCGGTCATGAGCCCAGCTTTCCGGGGTTGAGGATGCCGGCCGGGTCGAAGGCGGCCTTGATCCGGCGCAGCAGGGCCAGGTGGTCGGCACCGAGCCGCGCGCCAAGGAACGGCAGCTTCGCCGCACCCACCCCGTGCTCGCCGGTGATGGTGCCGCCGAGGTCGAGGGCGGCGGCGAAGATGTCGGCGAAGGCCGCTTCGGCCCGACGCACCTCGTCGGTGTCCTCGGTGGAGTCGAGCACGCAGGTCGGGTGCAGGTTGCCGTCGCCGGCGTGGCCGAAGGTGGCGATCCGCACGTCGTGGCGGGCGGCGATCGCCTCGATCCGGTCCACCATGTCGGCGATGCGCGGGCGGGGCACGGTGGCGTCCTCCAGGATGGTCACCCCGCCCCGGCGGGACAGCGCCGGCAGCGTGCAGCGGCGGGCGGCGAGCAGCGCCTCGGCCTGGGCCACCGCGCGGGCGGTGGTGACCTCGATCGCTCCGGCGTCGACACAGGCCGTGCCGATCCGGTCCAGGTGCCGAGCGACGAGGTCCGGCGGTCCGTCGTCGCCGAACAGCAGCAGCCCGCCGGCGTCGGCGCGCAGCCCGAGGTGGGCGAAGTCCTCGACGGCGTCGATGCAGGCTCGGTCGAGGAACTCCAGGGTCGCTGGCAGGACACCGGCGCGGATGACCGCGGCGACGGCCGCGCCGGCGTCGGCGAGGGTACGGAAGTAGGCCACGCCGGTGTTGCCGGACTCGGGCGCGGGCAGCAACGCCACGGTCGCTTCGGTGAGCACCGCGAGGGTGCCCTCGGAACCGGTGAGCAGCCGGGTCAGGTCGTAGCCGGCCACGTCCTTCCACAGCCGGCCGCCGGTGCGGATCACCTCGCCGGTGGGCAGCACCGCCTCCAGCCCGAGGACGTGGTTGCGGGTCACCCCGTACTTCAGGCCGCGCAGCCCGCCGGCGCAGGTGGCGATGGTGCCGCCGACGGTGGCGACCGTCCGGCTGCCCGGGTCGGGCGCCCAGAGCAGGCCGCGCGCGGCGGCGGCGTCGGCGAGCGCGGCGGCGGTGACGCCGGGTTGCACCCGGGCCAGCAGCTCGTCCGCGCTGACCTCCAGGATCCGGTCGAGCCGGGTGAGCACCAGCACGACGCCACCGCGCAGCGGCACGGTCGCCGCGCAGAGGTTGGAGCCGGCGCCGCGGGGCACCACCGGGACCCGGTGCCGGGTCGCCCAGGCGAGCACCGCGGCCACCTCGGCGGTGTCGGCCGGGAACACGACGGCATCCGGGGCATGGGTGAACAGCGGGGTGGCGTCCCGGGAGTACGCCACCAGGTCACCGTCGGCGTCGTGCACCCGGGGCGCGCCGACGATGCCGCGCAGCTCGGCGAGGAGCGGGACGGAGAGGGTCACGGCTGGTCCTTCGAGGACCGGCCCCCGTCCGGACGGGCCGGACGGGGGCCGGGCGCGGGTCAGAGACCGACGACCGACCGGTCGGCGATCAGGATGGGCGAGTCGTACAGCGGCACCCCGGTGAAGGTGTACGAGCTGCCGTTGACCGACCAGTTGCCGGCGGGGATGTCGAACACCGCGCCGGTGCGCACGTCGACGTAGACCGGGTCGGCGAAGTTGCCGGCGCCGAACGTCACCGTGACCGGGGTGCGGGTGTTGTCGTCGCCGGGGGTGGCGCCGTTGAACCACAGCGCCACCGCCTGCCGGCCGGTGCCGGCCTTGCGGAACGCCTGCACGGCGACGGCGTCGGTGGTGTCGTCGGTGACGGCGTACCCGATGATCGGGGTCATCGTCGCGTCGACGAGCGCGGCGACGTTCTGGATGGCGTAGTACGACGGCTTGGCGTACCGGACCTTCTTGTCGGAGCCGGTGCGCACCAGGCCCTTGGAGTTCACCTTGGACGGGTAGTTGAGGTCGGCGATGCTGAACACGCTGGTGCTGATGTCCCGGCCGAGGTCGGCCAGGGTGCGGCGGAGCATCCACTTGGCCTGGGCCAGCTCGGTCCAGCTCAGCTCGCCGAGGGCGCCGAAGCTGTCCGGCCGGCTGGGCGCGCCGTTCTCCCCCTGCCGCAGGACGATGCCGGTGGAGAACTGGTCCACCGTCTGCCGCAGCAGCCGCACCTGCTCGTAGGAGGCGTCCGGGTTGGCGTTGTACGGGTGGTAGGTGACGCCGTTCACCAGACCGAGCTTGCCCAGGTCCCGGATCCGGGTGAGGACCGTGTCCGCGTACGAGCGCTCGACCCCGGCCAGGGTGCAGCAGAAGATCACCGCGCCCGGCTGCACGGCCCGGATCCGGGTGGCGGTGCGGATGAAGAAGTCGGCGTAGACGATCGGGTCCACTCCGCCGAGGTTGGGCTCGTTCCAGATCTCCCACTCGGTGACCCGGTCGGCGTAGCGGGCGGCCAACGCGCTGACCCAGGCGTCCCAGGCGGCCAGGGCCTCGGCCGAGCTGGGCACCTGCCCGCCCAGGCCGGCGCCACCGCCGCCGGCGTAGACGGGGTTGCCGTAGGAGGTCTGCAACCACGGCCGCACCCCGCGCGAGACGGAGTCGTCGACGATGGCGTCCAGCCAGGCCCAGTCGTAGCTGCCCTTGACCTTCTCCGTCTTGGCCCAGCCGGCCTGGAAGCGGGCCCGGGTCGCGCCCAGCGGCCCGAGGTAGCCCTTGTACGACTGGTAGTCGGTGTAGTCGCGGTCCAGGGTCTCCGCGCCGACGATCAGTTTGGAGGTGCCGATCTGGCCGGCGCTGCGGGGCGCGACCGTGCCGATCTGCGGCCAGCTCACCGGGTTCGGCTCGAACCGGGTCCGCACGTCGTCCACCCAGGCCGTGCCGGTGTCGGGGCCGGAGATCCCCACCTGCACCGTGGCCAGGCTGGTGCTCGGCACCCGGAACGCCAGGTTGGTGGCGCGGCGCTGGCCGTCGACCCAGACGCTGGCGGTGGCGGTGCCCGGCCGGGCCACGATCCGCACGTCGTACCAGCGGTTGGCGGTGTAGGCGCCGAGGTCGACGCGGGTGGCGCCGTTGTAGGTGTAGAGGCGGCCGGAGCCGTCGAGGGCGACGGTGACGGTGTGCCCGGCCGGGCCGTCGAGGTGCAGGCCGACCACGGCCGTGGTCTGCGCGGCGCGCAGCCGGGCGTTGGCCACCACGGTCGCCGTGGTGGCGCCGTACGACCGGGTGGCGCTGGTCCCGGCGGTGGTGGAGGTGTCGGTGAGGCGCAGGCTGCGGTCGACGGTGCCGGGCACGTCGGCGGCGACGGCGGTGCCGCCACCGGCGGTGGTCCAGCCGGCCGGGACGGCGCCGACGGCGGTGGTGTCGAAGGTGTCGTTGAGGTCGGCCGCGAAGGCGGGGCTGGCCGGCACCGTGACGGTGGCGCCGACCAGCGCGGTGATCAGGACGAGGTGCAACGGTGTGCGTCGGAACACGGTGGTACCTCCGGGAGGGGACGGACTCGGACGGTGGTACGGGTGTTGCCGGGCGGAGCTACCGGGCCACCCCCGCGGCGGTCCGCGGAAGGGCCGGTGGATGGATGCTCACCGCGCGTCGCCGAGGGCGGCGCGGCTCTCGTCGTACGCCCGCAGGGTGTGCTCGTCGGGCGGGTAGGTGCCGCGCAGCGGCGCGCCCGCCGCGACCCGCCGCTGCAGGAACGCCTCCAGCTCCTCCTGCTCGCGGGCCGGCTGGGCGATCACCGGCACCAGGTGCCGAGGTACGCAGACCACCCCGTCGGGGTCACCGACCAGCACGTCGCCCGGGTAGACCGGCACGCCGGCGCAGCCGATCGGCACCTGGAGGTCGACGGCGTGGTGCTGGGCCAGGTTGGTCATCGCGGCCGGACCGGCGGCGAAGACCGGCAGCCGCAGGTCCCCGATGCCCTCCACGTCGCGCAGGGTGCCGTCGGTGACGATGCCCGACGCGCCGCGCGCGGCCAGCCGGGTGAGCAGGATGTGCCCGGCGGAGGCGGCGCGACCCTGGCCCCGACAGTCCATCACCAGCACCTGGCCGGGTTGCACCGACTCGACGGCGAGGCGCTGCGGATGGTCGTAGTCGGCGAAGACGTCGAGGGTGTCGATGTCCTCGCGCGCCGGGATGTAGCGCAGCGTGAACGCCTCGCCGACCATCCGGGGCTCGTGTCGGCTCAGACCGCGAAGCCCGGCCAGGTAGGTGTTGCGCAGCCCGAGCTTGAACAGCTGGGTGGTGAGGGTGGCGGTGCTGGCCTCGGCGAGCGCGGCGAGGTCGGCCGGGTCGAGCGGGGCGAGGAGCTGGTCGGTCATGTCTGCTGGCCTTCGGGTCCGGAGGTGTCGAGGACCGGGTCGGTCCCCGGGGGTCGCGCCTGGACGGAGAGCCCACCGTCCACGGTGAGCACCTGCCCGGTGATGTAGTCGGCGTCGGTGCTGGCGAGGAACGAGACGACGGCGGCCACGTCGGCGCCGGTGCCGACCCGGCCGAGCGGCACCGGGGCGGCCCGGGCCGCCTTCGCCGTGTCGTCGAGGGCGGCGAAGCGGTCGTTGGCGATCGCCCCGGGGGCGATGGCGTTGACCCGGATGCCACGCGGGGCGAGTTCCAGGGCGATGGCCCGGGTGGCCGCCTCCACCGCGCCCTTGGTGGCGTCGTAGGCCACCGCGTTGCGGTGCGCCCGGGTGGCGCCGATCGAGGAGATGTTCACCACGGCGGCACCGGCGACCATCACCCGCGCGGCGGCCACCGTGCAGAGGAACAGTCCCCGCGCGTTGACCGCGAAGCTGCGGTCCCAGTCGGCCGGGTCCAGCTCCAGCAGCGGGCCCCGGCCCAGCATGGTCGCGGCGGCGTTGTTCACCAGCACGTCGAGCCGGCCGAACCGGTCGACGACGGCGGCGACCATGGCGTCCACCGCGGCGGCGTCGGCCACGTCGGCGGGCACCGCGAGGGCCGGACCGGGTAGCCCGGCCACCGCCTCGGCCAGCTCGGCGGCGTCCGGGCCGTTGACCGCGACGGCGGCGCCGTCGGCGGCGAGCCGCCGGCAGATGTCCAGTCCGATGTTGCGTCCGCCGCCGGTGACCAGCGCGACCCTGCCGGCGAGCCGGCTCACCGGGATGCCCCGGCGGGTAGTGCCGGACGGGTTCCGTTCGACGGCCCGGTGGGGGCCCGGTCGACCACCGTGGCCGCGTCGGTGCCGGCCCAGCTCAGCGGGCCGGCACTGGCGGCGACCCGGGCCGGGTCGAGCACCATGCCCAGCCCCGGACCGGCCGGCACCCGCAGCTTCCCGCCCGAGTAGGTGACCGGTTCGCGGACCACGTCGCGGGTGTAGAGCAGCGGACCCACCGGGTCGCTGGGCAGCGACACCGACGGCATCGCCATCGCCACGTGCGCGGCGGCGGCCGTGCCGACGGACAGCTCCTGGGTGGTGCCGACCAGGCAGGACTTCCCGGCTGCCTCGGCGATGGCGAAGATCCGCCGGGCCGGGGTGATGCCGCCGATGGCGATGACGCTGACGTTGAACACGTCCACCGCGTCGGCGGCCACCAGGTCCAGTGCCCAGCGGAAGCCGTAGACGTGCTCGCTGACCGGCACCGGGAGCCGGTCCCGGGCATGCGCCAGGCCCTTCACGTCGTGGTGCGGCGCGGGCGACTCGACGAGGTCGAAGCCGACGTCGGCGACCCGGTCGACGAACCGGCAGGCGGCGCGCGGGTCGAGCAGGTTGGAGAAGTCCAACGACTTGATCGTGATCGCGTCGCCGTGCTCGTCCCGCACCGACCGCAGGAACCGTTCGTCGAGGTCGAGGCGTCGCCCGACGTACACCCGGAAGTGGTCGAAACCCTCGGCCACCCGCCGGGCGACCATGGCCAGGTTGCGGGCCACGTCGTCGTCGCGCTGCTGCCGGAAGATCGGGTACGCGATCGGCACCGCGTCCCGAACCGCCCCGCCGAGCAGGTCCACCACCCGGACGCCGAGGTGCTTGGCGGCCAGGTCCCACATCGCGATGTCCACGCCGCACTTGATGGTGCGGCTCTTGTCGTAGATGTAGCCGGCCTGCGGGAAACTCTGCTCCAGCCGCCGTTCCACCTCGGTGATCTGCAGCGGCTCCAGACCGACCAGCAGCTCGTTGAGGGTGCCTTCCAGGTCGGCCACGTCGACGTGGTAGCGGGGCAGGTGCTGGAAGTCCGACATCTCCCCCACCCCGACCAGTCCGTCGGCGTCGGTGAGCAGCTCGACCAGCACGTGGCCGCAGGTGATGCTGCCGTGCCGTGGGGTGTTGACCGAGGTCAGCCGGACCCGGGTTATCTGGACCACGCTGCCGTCCTTCCGGTGCGGGCCTGGGCGGGGTGGCCGGGGGCCATCTCCAGCAGCAGGCGGGTGTACTCGTGGGTGGGCCGGTCGTAGATCCGCTCGGCGGGGCCCTGCTCGACGATCCGGCCGTGGCGCATCACCGCGATGTCGTGCGCGACGGACCGGACCACCGCCAGGTCGTGGGTGATGAACAGGTACGCCAGGTCGTGCTCGCGTTGCAGGTCGGCCAGGAGGTTGAGCACCTGGGCCTGGATCGAGACGTCCAGCGCACTGACCGCCTCGTCGCAGACGATCAGGCGGGGTCGGGGGCCGAGCGCCCGGGCGACGGCGATGCGCTGGCGTTGGCCGCCGGAGAAGGCCGCCGGGTGCCGGTCCAGCGCGGCGGCGTCCAGGCCGACCTGGTCCAGCAGCCGCGCCAGCTCGGCGCGGGAGTCGTCCAGCCCGTGCACGCGCAGCGGCTCGGCCAGGATCTGACCCACGGTCATCCGCGGATCCAGGCTGGCGTACGGGTTCTGGAACACCACCTGCACCTCGCGCTGAAGCCGGCGCAGTTCGCCGCGGCCGGGGCGGGTGACGTCGATGCCGGCGTAGCGCACCGTGCCACCGGTGGGGCGTTCCAGCCGCAGCAGGGTACGGGTGAGGCTGGTCTTGCCCGAGCCGGACTCGCCCACCAGCGCCAGCGTGCGGCCCGGGTGCAGGCGCAGGCTCACCCCGTCCACCGCCCGCACGTGGTCGACCACCCGGCGCAGCGCCCCGCGCCGCACGGGGTAGTGCAGCGCCACGTCGTCGAACTCGGCCACCGGCGGCCCGTCCGGCGTCGTGGCCGGGTCGGCGTCCGGCGCGGTGATCTCCACCGGCGCCGGGCCGGTCACCGGGTTCAGACAGGCGGCGAGCTGGTCCGGCGCGTGTGGCTCCAGCGCCGGCCGCCGCTCGTGGCAGATGTCCAGCACCACCGGGCAGCGCGGCGCGAACGCGCACCCCGGCGGCAGTTCGCGGAGGTCCGGTGGCTGCCCGCCGATCGCGGCGAGCCGCTGCCGGGCCGGGGCGTCCAGGCGGGGGGTGGCCGCCAGCAACGCCCGGGTGTACGGCATCCGCGGGTCGCCGAGCACCTGGGCGGTCGGGCCGGTCTCCACCACCCGGCCGGCGTACATCACCGCGACCCGGTCGGCGTGGGTGGCGACCGTGCCCAGGTCGTGGGTGATCAGGATCAACCCCATGCCGAGGTCGCGGCGCAGGCTGTCGAGCGTCTCCAGGATCTCGGCCTGGACCGCCACGTCCAACGCGGTGGTCGGCTCGTCGGCGATGAGCAGTTTCGGCCCCGTCGCCAGGGCCAGCGCGATGGCGGCCCGTTGACGCATCCCGCCGGAGAGCTGGTGCGGGTACTGGGCCAGCCGGGTGCGCGGATCGGGCAGCCGGGCCAGCTCCAGCGCCGCCACCGCCCGCTCCCGGGCGGCGGCGCGGCTGACCGGCTCGTGGGCGCGTACCGCGTCGGCGATCTGGGTGCCGAGGGTGAGCAGCGGGTTGAGCGCGGCGCTCGGGTCCTGGAACACCATCGCCACGTCCCGGCCGCGCACCGCCCGCCAGCCCCGCGCGTCCAGTCCGGTCAGCTCGGTGCCGGCCAGCCGGATCCCGCCGGTGGTGCGGCAGGCCGGCGGCCGGGGGGTGAGCCCGAGCACGCTGAGCGCGGTGACGGTCTTGCCGGAGCCGGACTCCCCGACCACGGCGAGGGTTTCCCCGGCGTCGACGTGCAGGTCGACGCCCGCGACGGCGTGCACCGGCCGTTGCGGTGCGCCGAACGTGACGGTGAGGTGCTCGATGTCGAGCAGCCGCATGGCGGTCACCCTTCTCAGGAGGCGAGTTCGGCTTCGTCGAGACGCCACTGGCCGTCGACGTTGAGCACGATCCCGCTGAGCTTGGCGCTGTGGATCAGCGGCGACTTCGGCTGGTGCAGGAAGATCCAGTAGTTCTCGCCGACGATCCGCCGCTGCACGTCCACGTACGCCTGCCGGCGCACCGCCCGGTCGTCGCTGCCGACCGCCTTCTCCAGCAACCCGTCCAGCGTGGTGTCGGTCAGTCCGGACCAGTTGTTGGAGCCCTTGCTGGCGAAGTACGGGTCGAACGACAGCGACGGGTCCAGCCGGGGGATGTCGATGACCAGCAGGGTGGCGTCGAAGTCCTGCTTGCGCATCCGGTCGAGCTGGGTCTGCGCCTCCAGCACCTCCACCTTGGGCGCGAAGCCGGCGGCGGTGAGCTGCGACTGGAGCAGCTCGGCGATGGTCGGGTCGGGTGCCCGGCGCCGGGCGACCACGGTGATCGGCACCGGGGTGCCGCCGAGGGCGGCCTTGGCCTTGGCCGGGTCGAACGGGGGCGGGGTGATCGACGGGTCGTAGAACCAGTCCTTGCTGGTGGCGAACGACGGGGCCAGGTCGAACTCGCCGCCGGCGGCGGCCTTGCCCACGCCGGTCCGGTCGACGGCCATGGCGAACGCCTCGCGAACCTTCGGATCGTCGAACGGAGCCCGGGTGACGTTGAGCGCCACGTAGTAGGAACGCCGGACGCCGATGTCGTCGAGCACGATCTGCCGGTTCCCGGCGAGCTGCTTGAACTCCTCCGGCGGCAGCGCCCGGACGAGCTGCACGCCCCCGGTGGTCACCTCGGCGCGCAACACCTTGGTGTCGGTGACGAAGCGGAACACCACCTGGTCCAGGCGGGGCAGCGCGCCACCGTCGGCGGCCCTGCGCCAGTACGCGGTGTTGCGCTTGCCGCTGAGCTGCACCTTGGAGCGCCAGGCGTCGAACACGAACGGGCCGGTGCCGACCGGCTTGCGGCCGTAGTCACCGGCCTTGACGGCGGTCGGCGAGGCCATCATGCCGGGCTCGTGGGCGAGCTGGACCAGCAGCAGCGGGTCGGCGGCCCTGAGGGTCAGTTTCAGCGTGCGCGGGTCGACCGCGTCGGCGGCGGCGAGCTTCTTCAGGGCGCCGGCCTTGGTGGACTTGGTGGCCGGGTCGATGACGCGGCGCAGGTTGAACGCGGCGGCCTCGGCGTCGAACGGGGTGCCGTCGTGGAAGCGCACCCCCTCGCGCAGGGTGAAGGTGACGGTGGTGCCGTCGACGGTCCACTTCTCGGCCAGCGCGGGCACGAACGAGCCGTCGCGCTCCTGGCGCAGCAGGGTGTCGTAGAAGAGGTTGAGCACGCTGCGGTCGGAGGAGATCGCGCTGCTCAGCGCCGGGTCCAGGGTGGTGGGTTCGTTGTCGAAGCCGACGGTGAGGGTGCCGCCACGCTTGCCGCCGCCGCGCTCGCCGGTGTCGCCGCAGGCGGTCAGGCCGACCGCGGTGAGGGTGGCGACCGCGCCGCCGAGCAGGGCGCGGCGGCTGAGCAGGGCAGGGGGCATCGAGGAAGGTGTGGCCATGACAGGGATCCCTTCCGGGAGGGGGATGTGGTGGTGGGGGGTGTGGTGCGGTTACCGGCCCGGGTCGAGGTCGGGCCGGTGGGCGTCGAGCGCGTCGCGCAACGCGTCGGCGAGGAGGTTGAACGCGGCGATGGTGAGCAGGATCGCCAGGCCGGGGAAGACGCTCAACGACCAACTGGCGTCGAGGTGGTCGGTGCCGGCGGCGACCATGGCGCCCCAGCTTGCCTGGGGTGGCTGCACACCGAGGCCGAGGAAGCTGAGCGACGCCTCGGCGATGATGGCGGTGGAGGCCTGCAACGCGGCGAAGACGCCGAGGGTGCCGGCCAGGTGCGGCAGCAGGTGCCGGCGCAGCAGCGCCCAGGTGGGCACGCCGACGATGTGGGCGGCGGAGACCCATTCCCGGGTCCGCAGTGACAGCACCTCGCCGCGGACCACCCGGGCGAACCGGGGGGTGGTGACCACGGCGATGGCGATCAACGCGTTGCGCAGCCCGGGGCCGAGCGCCGCGACGACGGTGAGGGCCAGGACCAGCAGCGGGAACGCGAGCAGCCCGTCCACGGCGCGCATGAGCAGCGCGTCGAGCCAGCCGCCGCGGTAACCGGCGAAGAGCCCGAGCAGGGTGCCCAGCACCAGTGCCGCGCCGACGGCGACGGTGGCGACCACGACGGTCACGCCGGCGCCGTCGACGATCCGGGCGAGCACGTCGCGGCCCAGTTCGTCGGTGCCCAGCGGGTGGGCGGCCCCGGGTCCGCTGAGCAGCCGGTCGGTGTCGGTGGCCCGGCTGCGGGTGTCCAGCAGAGGACTCGCGGCGGCGGCGAGGGTCACGGCCGCGAGCACCGGCAGGGCGAACCGGGCCCGCCGGTCCCGCAGCAGCCGGCTGAGCACGGGCCGGCGCGGTTCGCGGGTGGTGGCGGTGGTGGTGTCGGTGGCCATGAGGACCCTCCTCTCAGTAGGTGATGCGCGGGTCGAGCCACGCGTAGACCAGGTCGGTGACCAGGTTGACCAGCAGGACGAAGGTGACCACGACGAGCACCGCGCCCTGCACCACCGGCAGGTCCCGGCTGAAGATGCCGTTGACGATCAGGGTGCCCATGCCGGGCAGGGTGAAGATGGTCTCGGTGACCACCGTGGCGCTCATCAGGGCGCCGATCTGCAACGCGGTGACCGTCACCACGGGCACCATGGCGTTGCGCAGCGCGTAGACGGTGACGATGCGGCGGCGGCGCAACCCGGTCGCCTCGGCGGTGCGGATGTAGTCCTCGCCGAGCGCGGCGAGCAACGAGCCGCGGGTCTGCCGGAGCACCACGGCGACCACGGTGGAGCCCACGGTGACGGCGGGCAGCACCATCCGGACCAGGTTGCCGACCGGGTCCTCGGTGAACGCCACGTACCCGGACGGAGGCACCAGCCGCAGCCAGATCGCGAAGACCCCGATGAGCAGCGCGGCCAGGTAGAAGTGTGGGGTGGACAGGGCCAGCACCCCGAGGCCGGTGAGCGCGCTGTCGGTGGCGGTGCGCCGGCGGACCGCCGCGAGCACACCGGCCGGGATGCCGATCGCCACGGCGAGCAGCAGCGCGATGAGGCCCAGCTCGACGGTGGCCGGCAACCGGTCGACGATCACCGAGGCGACCGGCTCGTCGGTCAGCCAGGACCGGCCCAGGTCGCCGGTGAGGACCCCGCCGATCCAGTCCAGGAACTGCTGCCACAGTGGCGCGTCCAGACCCAGGTCGGCACGGAGCGCGGCCCGGTCGGCGGCGCTGGCCTCCTGGCCGAGGATCTCGGCGGTGGGATCGCCGGGCAGCAGCCGCAGCAGCAGGAACAGCACCACCGAGACGATGAACAGCACGGGGATCAACTGCGCGATCCGGCGGACCAGGTATCCGATCATGTCGTGGGCACCTCCTCCCGGTCCGGCGCGGCCCGGCGCAGCCAGGCGAGCCGGTCGGCCGGCATCAGGTCGTAGGCGTAGAGCGCGAACGCGTCGGCCCCGGCGCACACCGCGACGTCGTACGCGGCGGCGAGGTGGTCGCGCTGCGGCTCGGTGGCGGCGGCGCCGTTCCAGGCGGCGGTCAGCTCGCCGGTGTGCGGCCG
>NZ_CADEAU010000019.1 GCF_902825405.1 Micromonospora maritima
GGTGGCCCCGGTCGCGTCCTCGGCCGGAGCCGGACCGCCCGACGCGACGCCGGCGGCCGGTGACGGCGCCCCATGCTTGGCGATCGGCTCCGCGTCGACCTGCGCCGGGTCCACCCCGACCGGCTGCTCGGCGGTCGCCGGCAGCACGGTGGTGGTGCCGGTACGGGTGGCGGCCACCTCGACCCGGGGTGCCTCCACGTCGCCGAAGAGGCGCGGCAGCGTCGCCGTGTGCGCCTCGCGCAGCTCGTCCAGGCCGATCCGGAACTGGCCGTGCACCTCCAGGACGCCACCGGTCGGGTCGGTCACGCCGATGAACTCCCACGGCACCCCGCGCTCGGCGCAGAGGGCGGTGAACGCCTTCTCGTGACCGCGCGGCACCGACACCAGCACCCGGCCGGCGGACTCGCTGAACAGGAACACGAACGGCATCGAGCCGTCGGCGAAGTGCTCCGGCAGCGCGATCCGGGCCCCGACGCCCCGACGCAGGCTCGACTCGACCAGGCTCTGGGCCAGGCCGCCGTCGGAGAGGTCGTGCGCGGAGCTGAGGTGCCCGACCCGGGCCGCCTCGGCCAGCAGCTCGGCGAGCTGCCGCTCGCGGGCCAGGTCGACCTGCGGCGGGATGCCGCCGAGGTGCTCGTGGGTCACCCAGGCCCACTCCGAGCCGGACAGCTCGACGTGCGTCTCGCCGAGCAGGAAGAGCTGGTCGTGGTCACCGGCCGGCCGCGGCACGAAGCCCATCGGCACCCGCTCGGCGACGTCGTCCAGCACGCCCAGCACGCCGACCACCGGGGTGGGGTGGATGGCCGCGGCGCCGGTCTGGTTGTAGAAGCTGACGTTGCCGCCGGTGACCGGAATGCCCAGCTCCAGGCAGCCGTCCGCCAGGCCGCGCACGGCCTCGGCGAACTGCCACATCACGCCCGGGTCCTCCGGCGAACCGAAGTTCAGGCAGTTGGTGACCGCGATCGGCTTCGCGCCGGTCACCGCCACGTTCCGGTACGCCTCGGCGAGTGCCAGCTTCGTCCCCTGGTACGGGTCGAGGCGCGCGTACCGGCCGTTGCCGTCGACGGAGAGGGCGACGCCGAGGCCGCTGCGCTCGTCGATCCGGATCACGCCCGAGTCCTCCGGCTGGGCGAGGACGGTGTTGCCCAGCACGTAGCGGTCGTACTGCTCGGTCACCCAGGTCTTGTCGGCCAGGTTGGGCGACGCGATCATGCGCAGCACGGTGTCCCGCAGCGCGTCCGGGGTGCTCGGGCGGGGCAGCGTCTCGGCGCGGTCCGCCTGGAGCAGGATCAGGTCGGCCGGCTCCCGCATCGGCCGGGCGTAGACCGGGCCGTCGTCGACCAGCGAGCCCGGCGGGACGTCGACCACGAGCTGGTCCCGCCAGGTGATGACCAGGCGGCCCGGCTGGCCGTCCGGCGACGGCGCGGTGACCTCGCCGATGGCGGTGGCCCAGACGCCCCACTTCTCGGCGGTCTTGAGCACCGCCTCCAGCTTCTCCGGCGTGACGACCAGCAGCATCCGCTCCTGGGACTCGCTGGCCAGGATCTCGTGCGGCTCCATCGAGGGCTCGCGCAGCGGGACCCGCTCCAGCCAGACCCGCATGCCGGTGCCGGCGGAGGCGGCGGTCTCGGTCAGGGCGCAGGTCAGGCCGGCGCCGCCGAGGTCCTGGATGCCGACGACCAGCTCGGCGTCGTACAGCTCCAGGCACGCCTCGATGAGCAGCTTCTCCATGAACGGGTCGCCCACCTGCACGGACGGGCGGCGCTGCTCGCTGCCCTCGTCGAAGGTGGCGCTGGCCAGCACGGACACGCCGCCGATGCCGTCCCGGCCGGTCTTGGCGCCCATCAGCACCACGACGTTGCCGGGGCCGGTGGCGTCCTTCTTCTGCAGCCGGTCGACCGGCAGCACGCCCAGGCAGAGCGCGTTGACCAGCGGGTTGCCCTGGTAGCAGGGGTCGAAGACCACCTCGCCGCCGATGTTGGGCAGGCCGAGGCAGTTGCCGTAGCCGCCGACGCCGGCCACGACGCCGGGCAGCACGCGCGCGGTGTCCGGGTGGTCGGCCGCGCCGAAGCGCAGCGGGTCCATCACGGCCACCGGGCGGGCGCCCATGGCGAGGATGTCGCGGACGATGCCGCCGACACCTGTCGCCGCGCCCTGGTACGGCTCGACGAAGCTCGGGTGGTTGTGCGACTCGACCTTGAAGGTCACGGCCAGTTCGTCGGAGACCCGGACCACGCCGGCGTTCTCCCCGATGCCGGCCAGCAGCCGGTCGCTCGGCGGCGCCTTCTCACCGAACTGGCGCAGGTGCACCTTGCTCGACTTGTAGGAGCAGTGCTCGCTCCACATGATCGAGTACATGGCCAGCTCGGCCTGGGTGGGGCGCCGGCCGAGGATGTGCCGGATCCGGTCGTACTCGTCGTCGCGCAGGCCCAGCTCGGCGTACGGCTGGAGCTCCTCCGGCGTGCCGGTGGCGCGGGGCACGGTGTCCACGCCGGGCGCCCAGTCGTCGGTCGGGCCGGCCTGGGGCACGACGCCCTGCGACTCGCGCAGGATCGGGTCCGGATGGGTGGTCATGACGTCTCCTCGTTGCGCTCGCCCGCGCTCACGCGGGCGCTCCCACCAGGTGCTTGAGCACCGAGGTGAAGAAGCCGAGACCGTCCAGCGAGGGGCCGGTGAGCGCCTCCACCGCGTGCTCGGGGTGCGGCATGATGCCGACCACGTTGCCGGCCTCGTTGGTGACCGCGGCGATGTCCCGCTGCGATCCGTTGGGGTTGCCGCCGACGTACCGGGCCACGACGCGGCCCTCGGCCTCCAGCCGGTCCAGCGTCGCCGGGTCCGCGACGTAGCAGCCCTCGCCGTTCTTGACCGGGATGAGGATCTCCTGCCCCGGCTGGAACGCGTTGGTCCAGGCGGTGCCGGCGGCCTCGATCCGGAGGACCTGGTCCCGGTTGCGGAAGTGCAGGTGCTGGTTGCGGGTGAGCGCGCCGGGCAGCAGGTGCGCCTCGCAGAGGATCTGGAAGCCGTTGCAGATGCCGAGCACCGGCAGGCCACCGCGGGCGGCCTCGACGACCGTCTCCATCACCGGGGCGAACCGGGCGATGGCCCCGCAGCGCAGGTAGTCGCCGTAGGAGAAGCCGCCGGGCAGGACGACGGCGTCCACCCCGTGCAGGTCCGGGTCGCCGTGCCAGAGCCGGACCGGCTCGGCACCGGTGATCCGGACGGCCCGGGCCGCGTCCCCGTCGTCGAGCGAGCCGGGGAACGTCACCACACCGACCCGGGCGGTCACGAGTGCGCGCCCGCGGTCTCGTCGGCGTCGACCACGTGGACCGTGAAGTCCTCGATGACCGGGTTGGCGAGCAGCTTGTCGGCGATCTCGCGGGCCCGGTCCAGGTCCGGTTCGCCGGTGAACTCGATCTCGATCCGCCTGCCGATCCGGACGGAGGCGACGTCACTGACGCCGAGCCGGGGCAGCGCGTTTGCGACGGCCTGGCCCTGCGGATCGAGGATCTCGGGCTTGAGCATGACGTCGACGACGACGCGAGGCACTGGGCACTCCTGACTGTGTACGCAGTTGGGTGCCGGCCCACAAACGGGCGAGCGCAGCCAGCCTACCTGGCAGATATCGCCCCGCCCGCACCGGCCGGGGACAGTTCGGGCGGTGATCGGCGGGACCGACCGCGCCGGCCGGAGACCGTTGCGCGTTCGTTGCGGCGTCGATACGGATTTGTTGCCCAACCTCAAGGTCAACAGGTACTCGGAACGCCTTTCACCAGGCATTTTGCCCTCGCCAGCGGGGTGGTGGGACCGGTTTCCGACACCCGACCCGACACGCCGCCGAGAGGATCACATTCATCGGTGCATCTCGATTCAACTCTTGTGACAGGGCGCGGCACACCCGTAGCATGCATCGTCAGACGTCGATGTCATTGATCGACGCCCCTCGCCGGACCACCCGTCCGGCGGGCCTCCCACCGGCCCGGCAACCCCGGGCGTCCGCGCCGAAGGAGCCCCGACATGCGCCTCCGTCCCCTGCTCGCCGTGCTGACCACCGCGCTGGCCGGCGTCCTGGCCACCGCGTCCGGCGCCACCGCCGCGCCGGCCGGACCCCAGCCGATCATCGGCGGCGGCACCGTGTCGTCCGCGCCCTGGGCCGCGGCCGTCTTCAGCAACGGCTCGTTCACCTGCTCCGGCAGCGTGATCGCGTCCCAGTGGGTGCTCACCGCCCGGCACTGCGTCAGCGGCACCATGTCGGTCCGGGTCGGCAGCGTCTACTACGCCTCCGGCGGCGTCACCCGCACCGTGAGCGCCTCCTACACCCGCTACGACCTGGCCCTGCTGCGTCTGTCCAGCGCGGTCAGCACCTCCACCGTGACGCTGGCCAGCAGCAACCCGCCGGTCGGCTCCACCAACTCGATCTACGGCTGGGGTATGACCTGCTACAGCGGCTGCGGCGCGTCGCCCCAGCTCAAGACCGCGAGCGTCCAGGTGACCAGCACCAACGTCACCGACGCGTACGGGGGGCAGGCGATCCGGAGCACCCGGATCAACGGCAACGCCTGGCGGGGCGACTCGGGCGGTCCGCAGTTCTACAACGGCCGGCAGGTCGGTGTGGCCTCCACCGCCGACGGCTCCAGCATCCAGAACTACGGCAGTGTCGCGTACAACCGGTCCTGGATCACCTCGGTGGCCGGTGTCTGACGGATGACGCCGTTGCGGCGCGGATGGCACGGGCGCCGCCCGTCCGTCCGCGCCGCGCCGTTTTGCAGCATCCGATCAGGTGAACACCTGTCGCGAACCACCCGGCCGGTGCCTGACAGCATCGGAAACGTGCTGGTCGTGACGACGGATCAACTGCCCGGCTACGAGATCCGCCAGATCCTCGGCGAGGTGGTCTCCTCCATGGCGAGGACCCGCAACCCGTACCGCGAGGGGGTCAAGAACCTGCGCGGTGGCGCCTACGACCCCATGGCGCCGGACAACCTCACCCGCTGGCGTACCGACTCGGTGGCCCGGCTGGGCGAGGAGGCCCAGCGGCTCGGCGCGAACGCGGTGATCGGGATGCGCTTCGACAGCCGCGACTGCGGCGAGATGTGGATGGAGATCTGCGCCTACGGCACCGCGGTGATCGTCGCGCCCAAGATGCCCGACGTCATGCCGCCGGACCAGCCGATGATCGCGGCCGAGACCGCCCACGACCCGGAGATCGCCTCCGCTCCCGGCGGCATCGCCGAACCCGCGAGCGCCCCCAACCTGAGTTCCGCCGCCGAAACCCCCACCGGCCCCTGACGCCCGTGTTCGCCGCGTCGATCATGAGGTTGACGGCAGGAACGATCTCCCTGAGTGCCGCCAACTTCATGATCGCCGGGTAGAGGCGGCGTGGTCAGAGGATGGGGGGTGGGGAGTAGGTGGCGGCCTGGGGGTGGGTTTCGACGATCTTGGTGATCCTCGCGGTCACCCGGGTCACCTGGTCGGGGGCGGCGCCGACGAAGGCGTTGCGGTCGGCGACCAGGGCGTCGATCTCGGGCCGGGTCAGGCCGAGGCGGCCGTCGGCGGCCAGGCGGTCGAACAGGTCGTTCTCGGCCGCGCCCTTCTCCCGCATGGCCAGCGCCACGGCGACCGCGTGCTCCTTGATCACCTCGTGCGCCACCTCCCGGCCGACCCCCCGACGCACGGCCGCCACCAGGATCTTCGTGGTGGCCAGGAACGGCAGGAACCGCTCCAGCTCCCGGTTGATCACCGCCGGGTACGGGCCGAACTCGTCGAGCACGGTGAGGAACGTCTGGAACAGGCCGTCGGCGGCGAAGAACGCGTCGGGCAGCGCCACCCGGCGCACCACCGAGCAGGAGACGTCACCCTCGTTCCACTGGTCGCCGGCCAGCTCACCGACCATCGACAGGTAGCCCCGGATGATCACCGCGAAGCCGTTCACCCGCTCCGACGAGCGGGTGTTCATCTTGTGCGGCATCGCGCTGGACCCGACCTGGCCCGGCTTGAAGCCCTCGGTGACCAGCTCCTGGCCCACCATCAGCCGGATCGTGGTGGCCAGCGACGACGGCGCGGCGGCCACCTGGGCCAGCGCGGAGAGCACGTCGAAGTCCAGCGAGCGCGGGTAGACCTGACCGACGCTGTCCAGCACCCGGGCGAACCCGAGGTGCCCGGCCACCCGCTGCTCCAGCTCGGCCACCTTGCCGGCGTCGCCGTCGAAGAGGTCGAGCTGGTCGGCGGCGGTGCCCACCGGCCCCTTGATCCCGCGCAGCGGATAGCGGCCGATCAGGTCCTCCAGCCGCTCGTACGCGATGAGCAGCTCCTCCGCCGCCGACGCGAAGCGCTTGCCCAGCGTGGTGGCCTGCGCGGCGACGTTGTGCGACCGGCCGGTCATCACCAGGCCGGAGTATTCGGCCGCGTGCCGGGCCAGCCGGGCCAGGGTGGCGACCACCCGGTCGCGGATCAGCTCCAGCGAGGCGCGGACCTGGAGCTGCTCGACGTTCTCGGTCAGGTCACGGGAGGTCATCCCCTTGTGCACGTGCTCGTGCCCGGCGAGCGCGCTGAACTCCTCGATCCGGGCCTTCACGTCGTGCCGGGTGACCCGCTCCCGCGCGGCGATCGAGGCCAGGTCGACGTCGTCGACCACCCGCTCGTACGCCTCGACCACCCCGTCCGGCACCGGCACGCCGAGGTCACGCTGGGCCTTGAGCACCGCCAGCCAGAGCCGGCGCTCCATCCGGACCTTCTCCTCCGGGGACCAGAGGGCGACCAGCTCGGGTGAGGCATACCGGTTGGCGAGCACGTTCGGGATCGTCGTCACGTACCTCAGTCTTTCACGTGCCGACCCGGACCCCGGCGGCCCGACCCCGCCCGCACCAGACACGCGAGCGGGGTCGGGAACCGGACGCTCCTATGCCGCGTCAAGCGCTTGGGGTGGAGTTTCGAGGTGTCGGTAGAGCTCTCGGGCGACGTAGCGTTTGAGGCAGCGTTTGATCTCTCGGTCGGTTTTGCCATCGGTGCGGCGGCGCTCGGCGTAGGCGCGGGTGGGTTCGTCGTGTTGGAGGCGGGTCAGGACGACGGTGTGCAGTGCCCGGTTGAGTTGGCGGTCGCCTGAGCGGTTGAGTCGGTAGCGGACGGTCTTGCCGGACGACGCCGGGATCGGGGCGACGCCGGCGAGCATGGCGAACGCGGCGTCGTTGCGGCAGCGCCCGGGGTGCGACCAGGCCGCCAGCACGGTGGCGGCGACGATCGGTCCGACACCGGTGAGCTGGAGCAGGTCGGGTCGCCAGGAGCGGACGATCGCGCGGATCGCTTTCTCGTGCTCGGCGGCTTCGGCTTCGAGGAAGCGGACGCGGCGGGCGAGGTCGCATAACACGGCCAAGCTGGTGGACACCTCGACGTCGGTGCTGGTGGTGGGTCGTAGTCGCGTGGCGGTGGTGAGCATGGCCCTGGTGCTCTGGCCGCGGAAGCGGGCCCGTACCACCTCGGGTGAGGTGATCACCAAGGCGTGCAGCTGCCGCTGGGTGGTGGCGCTGGCTTCCACGGCTGCCCGGCGGGCGGTCAGCCGCGCCTGCAACGCGGCTCTTTCAGGGCCGGTCTTGGGCTGGGCCAGGCGGGCACGGGCCAGGGCATCGCGGGCAGCGCGTTCGGCGTCGATCGGATCGGACTTCGCCCCGCTGCGGCGGGCCGGGCGTGATGGCCGGTCCAGCTCGACGACCAACTCACCAGCGTCGGCCAGGTGCCGAGCCAGGCCGGCGCCGTAACCGCCGGAGCCTTCCAGGGCCCAGGCCCGCAGCCCCGAGTGGTGCTCGGCCAGGGCCACCAACTCGGCGTAGCCGTCCGGGTCGGTGTTCACCGTGGCCCTGGCCAGGACCCCACCGGTGCGGGTGTCGAGCACCGCGGCGGTGTGGGTGTCCTTGTGGGTGTCGACGCCGATGACGACCTCGACCAGATCTGCCAGCATGGACATGCGTTCTCTCCTCACCGTGGGGACGCGCAGGTCCGGTCCGGTGCGGAGATGGCAGGACTGTGATGAGACACGCCAGCCGCTAACTGGCGGTCAAGCTCCTGAACAGGCCAAACGTCTCCCGCCGGGCCGGCGCCAGCAGCAGCGGGTGGACAAGTCCCGTCAAAGGCACGAAACCAGTCAGTGCAAGAGTCACACCCACCGCTGCCAGCCATCAGCTCACCACTGCTGAACCGACCACACCATGCTCACAGTCAGTCCAGTCGGATCGCCGGGTCCAATGCGACCCCGGTCATCTCCTCGACCGTCATCAGGTGGTCACCGGTGGACGAGTGTGTCTCCACGGTCACTCGGGTGCCGTCAGTCCGTCTCACCGTCACGTACCGGATGGCCTTCCGCTCGGACGGCGGCGCGGACAACCGCGCAAGCGCCTCCACGTCGTGGGCCACCACCTGCTCACCGTTTGGCCCGGCGAAAGCCCGGCAGTTGAGCATGTGAGGGGTGCACCCGTCCGGTCCGGCCGTCTGGCCGGGACGCAACCTACCCACGTTGACGGCCAGGTACGACCGGACGTCGCCGCGAGCCGCCACACCCACACCGAACCAACCGGTCATGGAGACCCATCGGAACGACTGCACCGACCACTGCGGCGTGCCGGTGACCGGGCCGCCCCAGGTGCGCCGGTCGGTGACCGGCTCCGCACCCCGCACCCACTGCAGTTCCGGCACCTCCCGGTCCAGCGCGGCCAGCATCGCGGCGCGGAGGCGCTGCGCGTGATCCACTGCCGTGGCGGAGGCCGCCGAAGAGGCAGGTGCCGGGTCCCCGGCCGAGCGCGGCCCGACCAGGATGCCGGCGCCGAGCGTCAGCGCCAGCACCCCGGTTGTCGCAGAGGCCGTGTACGTCCCGACCCGCCGGCGGCGCCGCCGACCCTCCCGCGCCACCAGGGCGTCGACGTCCACCGCCGATGGCGGCCCCGCGCCGATCGCCTCGTCGAATATCTGCCGGTACGTCATCTCTGCCTCCCGCTCTGCGTTGCCGGATCCTGCGAGACGAGCAGGCGGAGCGTCTCCAACGCACGGGCCGCCTGACTCTTCACGGTCCCGCTGCTGACGCCGAGCACCTGGGCGGTCTCCTCGACCGAAAGGTCGCAGTAGAACCGGAGCACCACCACGGCCCGTCGTCGCGGGGCGAGCCGCCCCAGCAGGTCGAGCAACACCTCCCGCTCACCGACGGTCGACTCACCGGCACTCACGTCCGCCCGGTCCGGCACGTCGTCGGTGCTGCGCTCCCGCCGCCACGGCCGCCGCCGCTCGTCCAGCCAGGCGTTGGTGAGCATTCCCCGGACATACGCGTCGAGGTTGTCCGCGTCGCGGGCCCGTCGCCAGTTGCGGTAGAGCTTGCTGAACGTGATCGAGACCAGGTCGTCCGCCGTGTGCCAGTCCCGGCAGAGCAGATACGCGGTCCGGCGTAGCGGCTCCAGCCGGGCGGACACGTACTCGCGGAACTCGTCGTCGCGTCCCGTCACGGAACAGCAACCGTCGCTCGCCTCATGCCCAGGGGACGGAACCCGGCCCCGGTCAGGTTGCCCGCCGCCCGAGCCGTCTCGCGAGGCGCCTCACGAACACGTCACGGCGCGGCGCGGCCGGTGAGGGCGCGGAAGAGGCCGGCGCACGCCTCCTCCTCGGTGGCGAAGCGCTGCCGGACGTCGTACGTCCCGCGCTCGTAGAGGCCGATCTCCCAGCCGTCGACCGCCGCGCGGCGGAGGAACCAGAAGTCGGGCGGGACCGGCACGTGCTCGTGCACACCCTCCAGCTCGAAGGCGTCCGGGGACAGCCCGGCCGCGAGCAGTGCCGCGCGTACCTGGTGCCGGTCCACGCCCGACCTCCCGTCGTCAGCGGCTCAGCAGGTGGCGGCGGACGCGGCCGAAGCGGCCGACGCGCACACCCCGGCGGTCAGATCCTCTTCGACCAGGAATCCGTTGTCGAGCAGCCACTGCACGTTCAGCGTGGCCCCGGCCTGCGGCAGGTACGCCGGGTTGAGCTGGAACTGCGTGCCCAGTCCGGGCTGCGCGAACCAGGAGGCGATCGGGCCGGAGTCGACGGTGAACGGCTTGACCACGCAGTAGACGTGGTAGTTGGCCAGCGGCGCGTTGGCCGGCGTGTTCAGGCTCTGCGGGGTGAGCGCGCGGGAGCTGAACGGCGTGCCGAGCGGGGCGAGGAACGCGCCACCGGAGAAGCCGAAGCGGTCGAGCCGGTAGCCGGCCAGCAGCGTCTGCGCCTGCTTGAGCGGGCGCCCGTCGGGGGCGATGACGAACCCGCTGGCCGGCGGGAAGACGTAGGTCGCGGGGGTCCCGGTGGTGTACTGCGCCAGGAACTCGCTCTCGGTCAGCGCGCCGAACCGCTCGTAGCCGGCGAGCAGCGGCCCGACCGGGGAGGCGGTGGGCAGCTCGGCCGGGCCGAGCATCGGGTTGCCGTCGTAGAACTCGGTGGTCGGCGGCGCGACGGGCGGCGTACCGGGGCGGCACAGGTTCTGCGAGGGCGGCGGGGGCTGCGGGTGCCGGCCGCGCCCTGCGTCGGACGCCTCGGCGCCCGGGTCCGCGGGAAGGGCGGCCGTCCGGGCGGCGAGAGTCGGTGCGGCGGCCGCCCCGACCGGCTGCGCCGCTCCGGGTACGAGGACGAACGCCACCCCGGAGACGAGGGCGAGCAACCAACGGCGTGTTTTCACCGGTAACCTCCAGTTATGGGATGAAGCAGTGGCTTCATCCTGAGAGGTTCTCGGCATTAACGTGAGCTTTTGTCCGTTTCGCTACCTGAACGGGCTATCGTCGCGGCACCACGACTGGCGCGCGGGAGAAGTTCACCGTCGGCGTATGAGCGCGCCGGGCGGGCGTCGCCCGTCTCAGCGCTCCAGGATCGCGGTCACGCCCTGCCCGCCGGCCGCACAGATGGAGATCAGGCCGCGCCCGCTCCCCTTGGCGTCGAGCAGCTTGGCCAGCGTGGCGACGATCCGGCCGCCGGTGGCGGCGAACGGGTGCCCGGCGGCCAGCGACGAGCCGTTGACGTTCAGCTTGTCCCGGTCGATCGCCCCGAGCGGGGCGTCCAGGCCGAGGCGCTCCTTGCAGAACTCCGGCGACTCCCAGGCCGCCAACGTGGCCAGCACCTGGGAGGCGAACGCCTCGTGGATCTCGTAGAAGTCGAAGTCCTGGAGCGTCAGCCCGGCCCGGGACAGCATCCGGGGCACCGCGTAGGCGGGGGCCATCAGCAGCCCCTCGTCACCGTGCACGAAGTCGACGGCCGCCGTCTCGGACCAGGAGAACCAGGCCAGCACCGGCAGGTTGTGCTCGCGCGCCCACTCCTCGGAGGCGAGCAGCACGGTCGACGCGCCGTCGGTGAGCGGGGACGAGTTGCCGGCGGTCATGGTGGCGCGCTCGGCGTCCGGGCCCGTGGCGCCGAAGACCGGCTTGAGCGAGCCGAGCTTCTCCGCGCTGGTGTCCGGGCGGAGGTTCTGGTCGCGGGTCAACCCCAGGTAGGGGGTCATCAGGTCGTCGAAGAACCCCTTGTCGTACGCGGCCGCGAGCCGCTGGTGCGACCGGAGCGCCAACTCGTCCTGGGCGGCCCGGTCGATGTTCCAGCGCAGCGCGGTGCGCGCGGCGTGCTCACCCATGGACAGACCGGTACGCGGCTCGGCGTTGCGCGGGATCTCCGGCTTGAACGGCTGGTGCGGGCGCAGCTTCGCCGCGATCTTGAGCCGCTCGCCGAGGGTCCGGGCCGAGTTGAGCTGGATCAGGGTGCGCCGCATGTCCTCGTTGACCGCCAGCGGCGCGTCCGAGGTGGTGTCCACGCCACCGGCGACGCCGGCGTCGATCTGCCCGAGGGCGATCTTGTTGGCGACCAGGATGGCGGCCTCCAGGCCGGTGCCGCAGGCCTGCTGGACGTCGTACGCCGGGGTGTGCGGGTCGAGTCGGGAGCCGAGCACCACCTCGCGGGTGAGGTTGAAGTCCCGGGAGTGCTTGAGCACCGCGCCGGCCACCACCTCGCCCAGCCGTTCGCCGGCCAGCCCGAACCGGGCGACCAGCCCGTCGAGCGCCGCGCCCAGCATGTCCGCGTTCGACGCGTGCGCGTAGCGCGAGTTGGACCGGGCGAAGGGGATGCGGTTGCCGCCGATCACCGCGACCCGCCGGACACTCTGCACGATCGGCCTCCTCGAAGCTGTTGCCCGAACCCTACTCGCCAGTAGGCTACGCCTATGACCGACAGGTACGCGAGCTTCGTCCAGACGGGGGCCGGTCGCGCGCTGGTCAAGCGCCTCGGGCTGCCCGACCCGCCCCGACTGCGCCGGCACACGCCGGGCGACCCGCTCGTTCCCGGGCCGGTCCTGCTCGGCTCCTCGACCGGCGGCCGGCTCGCCGAGTCGGCCGGCAAGATCCTGACGACCGCCGGGGTCGAGCTGTCCGATCCGGCCTCCACCACCGCCGACAGCCGCTTCGCCGCCCTGGTGTACGACGCCAGCGGCATCACCGACTCGGCCGAGCTGCGCCAGCTCTACGACTTCTTCCACCCGCGGGCCCGCTCGGTACTGCCCAGCGGCCGGGTGATCGTGCTGGGCACGCCGCCGGCCGAGTGCGCCTCGCCCCGGGAGGCGACCGCCCAGCGCGCCCTGGAGGGGCTGACCCGCAGCATCGGCAAGGAGTTCGGCCGGGGGGTCACCGCCCAGCTCGTGTACGTCACCCGGGACAGTGACGCCGGCACTCCGGTGAGCCTGGAGTCCACGCTGCGGTTCCTGCTCTCCGGCCGCTCCGCGTACGTCTCGGGCCAGGTCGTCCGGGTCGGCGCCGGCACCGCCGTCGCGCCGGCCGACTGGGACCGCCCGCTGGACGGCCAGGTGGTGCTGGTGACCGGCGCGGCCCGGGGCATCGGCGCGGCGCTGGCGAAGGTGCTGGCCCGCGACGGCGCGCAGGTGGTGGCGCTGGACATTCCGGCCGCCGGCGACGAGCTGGCCGCGGTGGCCAACGGGATCGGCGGCAGCGCGGTGCAGCTCGACCTGACCGCGGCGGACGCGCCGGCCCGGCTGGCCGAGCACCTGGCGTCCCGACACGGCCGGGTCGACGTGGTGGTGCACAACGCCGGCATCACCCGGGACAAGACGCTCGGCCGGATGGACGCCGACCGCTGGGACTCGGTGATCGACGTGAACCTGTCCAGCCAGGAGCGCATCAACGACGTACTGCTGGAGCGCGACCTGATCCCGGCCGGCGGGCGGATCGTCTCGGTCTCCTCGATCGCCGGGATCGCCGGCAACCGGGGACAGACCAACTACGCGACCAGCAAGGCCGGCGTGATCGGCCTGGTCGACTCGCTCTCCCCGGTGCTGCGCGAGCGTGGGATCAGCCTGAACGCGGTCGCGCCCGGGTTCATCGAGACCCGGCTGACCGCGCGCATCCCGCTGATGCTGCGCGAGGCGGGACGGCGGATGAACAGCCTGGCCCAGGGCGGCCTGCCGGTGGACGTGGCCGAGACGATCGGGTGGCTCTCCTGGCCGGCGAGCGGCGCGGTCAGCGGCAACGTGGTCCGGGTCTGCGGCCAGAGCCTGCTGGGGGCGTGATGGCGACCAGCGACCGGGAGCCGGACGACCTGACCCTGCACGACCTGATCGAGGGCCCCACCCAGGACCTCACCTCGGCCCGGGCGGCCCTGGCCGCCCGCGCCACCCCCCAGGTCGAGGCCACCCAGGATCTCTCCGCGCTCGCCCCGCCCCGATCCGTCGATCATGAGGTTGACGGCACTTCCGGAGATCCACGACGCCGCCAACGTCATGATCGACCGGGTGAGGGGCCGGGTGGGCGGCGGCGGGTGGACCTGGCGCGGCTGCCGGCGGCGGGAGGGCTCTACCGGCGGGCGCTGCTGGGGGCGCTGCCCGGGATGGGCGGGCGGCGGGGGCGGGAGCTGCCCGCCGTGGAGCTGGGCGTGGCCGGGGTGACGGTGGACCGGGCGCACCTGGCCGACTACGACCGGGTCTGCGGGTTCCGGCTGGCCGACCGGCTGCCGGCGACGTACCTGCACGTGCTCGGGTTCCCGCTGTCGCTGCGACTGATGACCGCCGCCGACTTCCCGATCCCGCTCACCGGCGTGGTGCACGTGGCCAACCGGATCACCGTGCGCCGGCCGGTCCAGGTGGGCGAGAGCGTCGACTTCCGCACGTACGCGGAGAACCTGCGTCCGCACGAGCGCGGCCGGCAGCTCGACGTGGTGCTCGTCGGCTCGGTCGGCGGCGAGGAGGTCTGGCGGGGCGTGTCGACGTACCTCGGGAAGGAGCGCGCGGCCGGCGGCGGCCCGCGGCGCGACCGGGGCGACCGACAGCCGGCGCCGGCCTTCTCCGCGCAGTGGCGGGTGACGCCCCGGGTCGGTACGGACTACGCGCGCGTCTCCGGCGACCACAACCCGATCCACACCTCGAAGCTGGGCGCGCGGCTGTTCGGGTTCCCGGGTCCGATCGCGCACGGCATGTGGAGCAAGGCCCGCTGCCTGGCCGCGTTGGAGAGTCGGCTGCCCGAGGCGTACACCGTGGACGTGGCGTTCAAGCTGCCGGTGCCGCTGCCGTCCACCGTGGCGTTCAGCGCCACCACCGGCGGCGAGGGCTGGGACTTCGGGCTGCACGGTGCGCGGGACGGACGGCCGCACCTGATCGGCACCGTCCGCTGAGGAGAGAGGGGGCTTGTCGGCCCCCTCTCTTGTGCGCTAAGTTGTTCTCAGATCGAGTTGTTCTCAGATTGAGAGAGTTGGTGCCGTGAACGAGCAGGACTTCCTCGCCGGCTACGACCCCCGGGACTACCCGGCGGTCGCGGTCACGGTCGACGTGGTCGCGCTGACCATCCGCGAGGGTGCGCTGCACCTGCTGCTGATCCGTCGCGGCGCACCGCCGTACGAGGGGCACTGGGCGCTGCCCGGCGGCTTCGTCCACCCGGACGAGGACCTGACCACCGGCGCCCGGCGCGAGCTGGCCGAGGAGACCGGGCTCGGCGGCGACCGGCTGCGCCGGGTGCACCTGGAACAGCTCGGCAGCTACGGCGACCCCGAGCGTGATCCGCGCATGCGGGTGGTGTCGGTCGCCCACCTGGCGTTCGCCCCCGACCTGCCCGACCCGGTGGCCGACACCGACGCCGACGAGGCGATCTGGCTGCCGGTCACCGCGCTGACCAGCCGGCAGCTCGCCTTCGACCACGGCCGGATCATCGACGACGCGCTGGAGCGGGCCCGGTCCAAGCTGGAGTACACGCCACTGGCGACCCGGTTCCTCGCCCCCGAGTTCACCGTCACCGAGCTGCGCGCGGTCTACGAGACGGTCTGGGGTCACCCGCTGCACGCCGGCAACTTCCACCGCAAGGTGCTCTCGGTGCCGGGCTTCGTGGAGAGCACCGGCGCCAGCACCGAGCGCGGCGGTGCGCGCGGCGGCCCCCGCGCCAAGCTCTACCGCGCCGGCGACGCCCGGCTGCTGCACCCGGCGCTGCTGCGCCCCGCCCGGGAGGAGACGGTGCGGTGAGGACCGAGGAGGCGATCCGGCTGGTCACCGCCGCGCGCACCGACACCGACCTGTTCGGCACGGACGAGCCGGCCCGCCGTTACCGCGAGCTGGTCGGCGCGCTGCACCCCGACCGGCTGGGCGCGGCCAACCCGCTGGTGCGCGCCGCCGCGGCCGAAGCGCTGGTCACCGTCACCACCCGGTGGCGCACCCCCGCCCCCGCGTACACCGGCGACGTCGCCACCCTGCACGAACGTAAGGAAGGGCCCCCTGTTAACGCCTCCGGTAGAGGAGGGGGCCCTTCTTATCACCTGGCCAAGGTGTCCCGGCACCCCGGCGACAACGACCTGATGGCCCGCGAGGCGCGCGCGTTGCGCCGGATCGCCGAGCGGGGCGACGCCCGATACCTCGCGTACGTGCCCCGGCTGGTCGACTCCCACCCGGCCCGTGACCCGTCGACGGGCGTGGAACGGCTGGTCAACGTGCTGGCCACCCCGCCCGGGCTGCACAGCCTGGACGACGTGCGCCGGGCGTACCCGGACGGGCTGGACCCGCGCGACGCGGCCTGGATGTGGCGGCGGCTGCTGGTCGCGCTCGGCCTGGCCCACCGGGCCGGCGTGGTGCACGGCGCGGTGCTGCCCCGGCACGTGCTGATCGAGCCGGACGCCCACGGCCTGGTGCTCGTCGACTGGTGCTTCTCCACCGAGCCGGGCGGCCTGGTGCCGGCGCTGGTGCCCGGCCACGAGGACTGGTATCCGCCGGAGGTCGCCGGGAAGCGGCCCTGCGGCCCGGGCACCGACATCGCGCTCGCCGCCCGCTGCATGACCTGGCTGATGGGCGACCGCGCACCGCGCGAGCTGCGCGCCTTCGCCGACGGCTGCCAGGGCGACGCGCTCGCCACCCGACCCGACGACGCGTGGCGGCTGCTGCGCGAACTGGACGAGGTGCTGCACCGGCTCTACGGGCCGCGCACCTTCCGACCCTTCACCCTCAACCCGTAGGGAGGCTGCCATGGGCAGTGGAATCTGGTCCACCGACGTGTACGACGCCGCCGACCGTTACCGGCGCCGCACCGGCAGGAGCGCGTTCTCCTACAGCGACAGCGGTGCCCGCACGGTGCACCCGGCGCTCGACCCGCGCGACGCGCGGCGGGAGAGCCGCGACTCCACCGAACACCCGCAGTCGACGCCGATCGCCGTGCTGTTCGACGTCACCGGCTCGATGGGGCACGTGCCCCGGGTGCTGCAGAGCAAGCTGCCGCAGCTGCTCGGCCTGCTGCTGCGCCAGGGGTACGCGAAGGACCCGCAGGTCATGTTCGGCGCGATCGGCGACGCCACCTGCGACCGGGTGCCGTTGCAGGTCGGGCAGTTCGAGTCCGACAACCGGATGGACGACGACCTCGGCCGGATCGTGCTGGAGGGCGGCGGAGGCGGCCAGATGATGGAGTCGTACGAGCTGGCGCTCTACTTCATGGCCCGGCACACGGCCACCGACAGCTGGGACAAGCGCGGCCGGCGCGGCTACCTGTTCATCATCGGCGACGAGCTGGCGTACCCCCGGGTGAAGGCCGGCGAGGTGACCCGGCTGATCGGCGACGACCTGCGCGAGGACCTGCCGGTCCGGCAGATGGTGGACGAGGTGATCGCGCGCTGGGACACCTACTACCTGCTGCCCGCCGGCAGCCACTACGCGGGCAACCGCAAGGTGCTCGACTTCTGGCGCGGCCTGCTCGGGCAGAACGCGGTCGAGCTGGACGACCTGGACGCGGTCTGCGAGACGATCGCGCTGACCGTCGGGCTCGGTGAGCAGGCCATCGACCTGGACGCCGGGCTGCGCGACCTGGACCGGGCCGGCTCCGCCGCCACCCGCACCGTCTCCAGGGCGCTCGCGCGGCTCGGCTCCGGCCGGCGCACGGTCGCGACGCTGCCGTTCACTCCGGCCGAGGGCGGAAGCGGGGTCACCCGGCTGTGAACCACGTGACGGTGGTCGACCTCGGCTACGGCGACGCCGGCAAGGGCACCGTGGTGGACCTGCTCTGCGCCACCCGGCAGGTGCACACGGTGGTCCGGTTCAACGGGGGCGCGCAGGCGGCGCACAACGTCGTCCTGCCCGACGGGCGGCACCACACGTTCGCGCAGTTCGGGTCCGGCACGTTCCGCCCCGGGGTGCGCACGCACCTGGCCCGGCACGTGGTGGTGGACCCGCTGGCGCTGGCCGCCGAGGCCGACCACCTCGCGTCGGTGGGCGTGCCCGACGCGCTCGACCGGCTGACCGTGGACGGGGAGGCGCTGCTGGCCACCCCCTACCACCGGGCCGCCAACCGGGCGCGGGAGATCGCCCGGGGAGCCGACCGGCACGGCTCCTGCGGGCTCGGGGTGGGCGAGGCGGTCGCGTACGGCCTCGCCCACCCCGACGAGGCGCCCCGGGTGGCGGACTGCCGCCACCCGGCGGTGCTGCGCCGCCGGCTCACCGCGCTGCGCGACCGGCTCACCGCCGAACTGGGCCCGCTGGACGGGCCGCCGGTCGACGACTGCCTGACCGCGTACGTGGCCTTCGCCGACCGGGTGGCGATCGTCGACCGGAGCTGGCTCGCCGGCGCGCTGCGTGCGGGCACCTGCGTCTTCGAGGGCGCGCAGGGGGTGCTGCTGGACGAGTGGCACGGCTTCCACCCGTACACCACGTGGAGCACCACGACGTTCGCCAACGCGGAGACGCTGCTCGCCGAGGCGGGGATGGCCGGCACCGCGCAGCGGCTCGGCGTGCTGCGGGTGACCACCACCCGGCACGGCCCGGGGCCGCTGGTCACCGAGGACCCGGCACTGCCGTTCACCGACCGGCGTAACGGGACGAACCCCTGGCAGGGCCGGTTCCGGTTCGGGCACTTCGACGCGGTCGCCCACCGGTACGCCCTCGACGTGGCCGGCGGCGTGGACGGGCTGGCACTGACCCACCTCGACCTGGCCCGGCCGGAGCTGCGGATCTGCCGCCGCTACGACGGGGTCGACCGGCTCGTCCCCGGGCCGGCCGGTGATCTGGGGCGGCAGGCGGCGTTGACGGCCCGGCTGATGCGGGCCCGGCCGGTGTTGGACGAGGCGCCTGCCGACTGGCCGGCCGCGGTCTCGGAGGCGCTGGGCGCGCCCGTGCTGCTCACGTCGCACGGCCCCACCGCCGAGGAGAAGGAAGGGCCCCTTGTTAACGCATTTTGTATAGGAAGGGCCCCCGCTTAACACCCAGCGCCGAGCATGAGAGGCATGGGGGACGTGCTCGACCTGCTGCACCACACGGTGACCTCGCCGTGGGTGTACCTGGTGATCATCACGGTCACCGCCGTCGACGCGTTCTTCCCGGCGGTGCCGGGCGAGACCGTGGTGATCACCGCCGGGGTGTTCGCCGCCGGCGGCGAGCCGAACCTGGCCCTGGTGATCGTGACCGCCGCGCTCGGCGCGCTGATCGGCGACCACGTCTCGTACGCCATCGGGCGCGGCGGGGGCGCGCACCGGGTCGCCCGGCTCCCGGCGGACAGCCGGCGGCGGGCCAGCTCCGAGTGGGCCCGCCGGGCCGTCGACAGGCGCGGCGGAATGATCCTGACCACCGCCCGCTACGTCCCCGGCGGCCGGACCGCGGTCACGCTCACCATGGGCGCGGTCCGCTACCCGGCGCGCTCGTTTCTGCTGTACGACGCGCTGGCCTGCGGCACCTGGGGAATCTACTGCGGGCTGCTCGGCTACTTCGGCGGGCTGGCGTTCGAGCACAACCCGGTCACCGCCCTGCTCGCCGGCGTCGGCCTCTCGCTGGCGGTCACCGGGCTGTTCGAGGCCGTCCGCTGGGGCCGCCGGCGGGCCCGCAACCGGGCCGCCCGTCGCTGACCGGTGCCGTCACTCCAGCAGGTCGGCGTCGTGCACGAGGATGGCGAGCTGCACCCGGTTGGCCACGCCGAGCTTGGCCAACGCACGGCTGACGTGCGTCTTCACGGTCGCCTCGCTGGCACCGACCCGGCGGCCCACCTCGGCGTTCCCGTCCCCCCGGGCCACCTCGCGGACGATCGCCGCCTCCCGGTCGGTCAGCCGGGCCAGCCGTTGCCGGGCGACCTCCCGCCGGGCCGGGCCGCGCTCGGCGAAGGAGCTGATCAAACGCCGGGTCACGGTGGGCGCGAGCATGGCGTTCCCGGCGGCGGCGGTCCGGACGGCGGTGGCGAGATCCCGGGGCGGCGTGTCCTTGAGCAGGAAGCCGACCGCGCCGGCCCGGAGCGCCTCGTGCACGTACTCGTCCAGATCGAAGGTGGTCAGCATGACCACCTTCGACCCGGCGGCCACGATCGCCGGTGCCGCGGCCAGCCCGTCGACGCCGGGCATGCGTACGTCCAGCAGCACCACGTCGGGGCGCAGCCGCAGGGTGGCGGCCCGCGCCTCGGTCCCGTCGGCGGCCTCGCCGACCACGGTGATGTCCGGCGCCGCTTCCAGGATCAGCCGCAGCCCGGCGCGGATGAGCTGCTCGTCGTCCGCGATCACCACCCGGATCACGTCGCCTCCCCCATCGGCACCAGCGCGCGCAGCAGGAACCCCCCGTCCGGGGTCGGTCCGGCCGACAGCCGCCCGCCGGTCAGCTCGACCCGCTCCCGCAGGCCCACCAGGCCGAGCCCGGCGCCGGGCAGGACCGGGCCGTCACGGTCGGACGGGTCGTTGCGGACGCTGACCTCGATCCCCTCGGGCAGCTGCCGCAGCCGGACGGCGACCGCCGCGTCCGGGGCGTGCTTGCGCACGTTCGTCAGCCCTTCCTGGACCACCCGGTGCACGGTCCGCGCCACCGCGCCCGGCACCGGGCCGGGCGTCACCTCGTCGGTCAGCCCCACCCGGAGGCCGGCCGCGCGTGACTCGCGGACCAGATCGCCGACCGCGTCCCGGCCGGGCAGCGGCAGCGGGGGCTCCTGCCGGAGCACGCCGAGCACCTCCCGCAGGTCGGTCAGGGCGGCCCGGCCGGTGGACCGGATCAGCGCGGCCGTCTCGACGGTGGCGGGGTCGGCGGTGGTCACCTCCAGCGCGCCGGCGTGCACCACCATCAACGAGACCCGGTGCGCGACGACGTCGTGCATCTCCCGCGCGATCCGGGCCCGCTCCTGCGCGCGGACCCGGTCGGCCCGGGCCTCCTGCTCGCGCTCCAGTCGCTCGGCCCGGTCCCGCAGGGCGGCCAGGACGTCCCGGCGGGCCCCGATCCAGAGCCCGGCGAGCGCCGGGGCGATCACCAACGAGGCGTAGAACATCAGCGCGTTGCCGGGGGTGGCGACGACCATGCGGCGTTCGCCGCCCACCACACCGCCGATCGCCATGCCGGCGAGCATGACCGGGAACGTCCCGAGCAGGTAGGCGGCGAGCCGACCCCCGCGCAGGCCGGTGCCGGCACGCCAGGACGCGACCACGACGCCCGCCCACGCGGCCAGGGTCAGCCAGCACACGGCCGCGGCGGCGGGCAGGACCCAGCGGCGCGGGCTGAGCACCGACGCACCGGTGGCCAGTGCGAAAAGTACGACCACCACCGTCGGCAACGGCGAGCGGACGCCGAGCCCACCGGTCGCCGAGGCCCAGGTCGCGGCGGCCACGGCCGCGGCCAGCAGCAGCGGCAGGTGGGGTTCGACGCGCCGGACGGCGACCGGCCAGGTGGTCACCCCGCGAGCCTAGGTCGGGTCGGCCCGCGACGGGACCGGGCTCGGGGAGGGTTGGGTGCCTACCCCGAGGCGCCCTCCGGGTCCGGCACGACGAAAGTGGACCCTTGGGGCCGACCGTCGGCAGATTCCCTCGACCGCCGGCCCGACCAGCATCGACGCCATGGATGCCGCTCTCGAACTGCTCCACGACACGATCTCCTCGCCCTGGGTCTACCTGGCGCTGTTCGCCATCGCCGTGGTGGACGGCTTCTTCCCGGTCGTACCGAGCGAGACCGCCGTCATCACCGCCGGGGTGTTCGCCGCGACCGGCCGGCCCGAGCTGCCGCTGGTGATCGGCGCGGCCGCGCTCGGCGCGCTGGTGGGAGACCACGTCTCCTACGCCGTCGGCCGGCACGGCGGAGCGCGGCTGTTGGACCGGCTGCCCGAGGGGAGCCGGCGTCGGGCGGCGGCGGACCGGGCCCGGCGGGGCATCGCGGTGCGGGGCGGGCTCATCCTCACCGTGGCCCGGTACGTGCCGGGCGGCCGGACCGCGGTGACGCTCACCATGGGGGCGACCCGGTTCCCGCGCCGGCGCTTCCTCGCCTTCGACGCGCTGGCCGCCGCCACCTGGGGCACCTACTCGGCGTCGGTGGGCTACCTGGGCGGGCTCGCCTTCGAGCAGGACCCGATCCGTGGCCTGCTGTTCGGGTTGGGACTGGCTCTCACCGTGACGCTGGTGGTGGAGGTGGTGCGCTGGGCCCGGGGTCGGCGCGCGGCGCGGGTCCGCGCGGCGCGGTTGTTAAGAGGGGGCCCTTCCTTACACCTCCCCCGGGTGCCAGGTGACGCCGCGCAGCAACTGGTCGGCACCGAGCCAGGCCACGTTCATCATCCGGGTGGCGGTCTTCTCGGCGTCGGCCTCGGGGTGGTCGGCCAGCCAGTCGGCGAGCGACTCGGTGGCGCCCACCAGCGCGTACGCGACCACCTCCAGGTCGGTGGCGCCGACCTCCCGGCCGGAGGCGCGCAGCGCGTGGTCGAGCATCCCGGCGACCACCTCGACCAGCCGGCCGCGCATGGCGGCCAGCTCGGCGGCGAACGGCTGGGAGCCGCGGGCCTGCCGGTAGAGCACGGCCCAGCCGTCCCGGTGCGCGCCGACGAACCCGAAGAACGCGCGCAGCCCGCGCCACAGCCGCTCGTCGGCGGGCAGCTCGGGAGCGGCGGCCCCGGCGATCGCCTCCATCATCCGGGTGCCCTCGCGGTGCAGGCACGCGACGAAGAGCTCCTCCTTGGTGCCGAGGTAGGCGTAGACCATCGGCTTGGAGATGCCGGCGTCGTCGGCGATCTCGTCCATGCTGGCGGCGTGGAAGCCACGGCGGGAGAAGACCTTGACCGCCGCGTCGAGCATCTGCTGCTCGCGTACGGCCCGGGGCAGGCGCTTGAAGGTCGGCGTGCTGGACACCCTTGCGAGCATACCTACTCGTGCGTAAGGTTACGCCAGAGTAACCAAAGTCGGCCCGCCCGAGAGGTGCATTCCCCCATGACTGACTTCGACCCGGCCAACTTCGCGAACGTCGGCCCGAAGGAGTTCGCGCAGCTGGTCAAGTCCACCCCGGACGACAAGATCGCCGAGATCATGTCCGGCGAGGCGCGCGGCAAGATCCTCAGCGAGGTCTTCAACCGGATGCCCACGCTGTTCCGCGCCGACCGCGCCGGCTCCACCAACGCGGTCATCCACTGGAACATCACCGGTCGTCCGGACGGCGGCACCGACACCTACGAGATCGTCATCGAGAACGGCACCTGCACCGTCTCGGAGACCCCGACCCGGGACCCGAAGCTCAGCCTCACCATGGGCCCGGTCGAGTTCCTGAAGATCGTCTCCGGCGGCGCCAACCCGGTGATGATGTTCATGACCGGCAAGCTGAAGGCCAAGGGTGACCTGGGCCTGGCCGCCAACATCGCCAACCTGTTCGACATCCCCAAGGCCTGACCATGGCCGAGTTCTCGCTCGACCTGAACGAGGAACAGCGGGACCTCCGCGACTGGGTGCACGGCTTCGCCGCCGAGGTCGTGCGCCCGGCCGCGGCCGAGTGGGACGCCCGGGAGGAGACCCCCTGGCCGGTCATCCAGGAGGCGGCGAAGGTCGGCCTGTACGGGTTCGAGTTCCTCGCCACCTGCTGGGCCGACCCCACCGGCCTCTCCCTGCCGATCGCCAGCGAGGAACTCTTCTGGGGCGACGCCGGCATCGGCCTGAGCATCTTCGGCACCGCCCTCGCGGTCGCCGGGATCTACGGCGCCGGCACCCCCGACCAGCTCGTCGAGTGGGTCCCGCAGTGCTTCGGGGACGTCGACTCCCCGGCCGTCGCCGCGTTCTGCACCACCGAGCCGGAGGCCGGCTCCGACGTCGGGTCGATGCGGACCCGCGCCGTCTACGACCAGGCCACCGACGAGTGGGTGCTCAACGGGCAGAAGGCGTACGCCACCAACGGCGGCATCGCCGGCGTGCACGTGGTCACCGCCTCGGTCGAGCCGGAGCTGGGCTCGCGCGGGCAGGCCGCGTTCGTCGTACCGCCGGGCACGCCCGGCCTCAACGCCACCCGCAAGCTGCGCAAGCTCGGGCTGCGCGCCTCGCACACCGCCGACGTCTTCCTCGACGACGTCCGGGTGCCGGGCCGCTGCCTGCTCGGCGGCAAGGACGCGCTCGACGAGCGGCTGGCCCGGGCCCGGTCCGGGCAGCGCGCCTCCGGCCAGGCCGCGATGCGGACGTTCGAACTGTCCCGCCCGACCGTCGGCGCGCAGGCGCTCGGCGTGGCCCGCGCCGCGTACGAGTACGCCCTCGACTACGCCAAGGACCGGGTCCAGTTCGGCCGACCGATCATCGCCAACCAGGCGGTCGCGTTCGCGCTCGCCGACATGAAGATGGAGATCGACGCCGCCCGGCTGCTGGTCTGGCGGGCGTCCTGGATGGGCCGCAACAACCGGCCGTTCACCGCGGGCGAGGGCTCGATGTCCAAGCTCAAGGCCGGCGAGGTGGCCGTCGCGGTCACCGACAAGGCGGTCCAGCTCCTCGGCGGCGCCGGCTTCCTGCGCGACCACCCGGTCGAGCGGTGGTACCGGGACGCCAAGATCTACACCATCTTCGAGGGAACCTCCGAGATCCAGCGACTGGTCATCTCCCGGGCCATCTCCGGGATGCAGATCCGCTGATCGCCGGCGGACCCCGACCCGACCCGCGACGGCACGCCGTGCCGGGCGTACCCCGTCGCGGGTCGGGCCGCCGGTCCGCGACCGGCCCGGCCACGACCGCGGGTGTCCGCAGGTTGGGCCGATGACCACGCCGGCTGGGCGGACGGACCGCCCGGATGCATGATCGGGAGACCACGAACGCGAAGGAGGTTGCGCCTTGGACCTGCCGTTCATCGTCGCCACGCTCACCCGACGCGGACTGCTCACCCCGGGCCGCCCGATCCGGGTGGCCTCGCAACTGAACGCGCTGCGCCGCTGGGGCTGGAGCCTCGCTGGCGAGCTGCGTCAGGCCGCCGCCCGCGACCCCGGACGCGTCGCCGTGGTCGACGAGAACGGCGCCACGCTGACGTACCAGGAACTGCTGGACCGGTCGGAACGGCTGGCCCGGTCCCTACGGGCCGGCCTCGGCGTGCAGACCGGCGACCGGGTCGGCCTGCTCTGCCGCAACCACCACGGGCTGATCGAGGCGATCGTCGCGGCGATGCTGCTCGGCGCGGACGCCGTCCTGGTCAACACCGGTCTCTCCGCCGCGCAGCTGGCCACCGTCACCGAGGAACAGGGCCTGCGGGTCCTGGTGCACGACGCCGAGTTCGCCGAGCGTGTCCTCGGCCTCCCGGCCGAGCTGCACCGCGTCGACGAGCGGCGGCAGGAGGAGCTGATCGCCGGCGCCGTGCCCGGTGACCGGCTCCAGCCGCCGGAGCGCGACGGCCGCACCATCGTGCTGACCTCCGGCACCACCGGCACACCCAAGGGCGCCCGCCGGCCCACCCCGCACGGCTTCGGCCCGCTGGTGTCCATCATCGACCGGATCCCGCTGCACGCCCGCGACACCGTCATGATCGCCGCGCCCCTCTTCCACACCTGGGGATACGCCGCCCTCCAGGTCTCGTTCGCGCTGCGGGCCACGGTCGTGCTGCACCGCCGCTTCGACCCGGCCGCCACGGTGGCCGCGCTGACCGCGCAGCCCTGCGACGCGCTCTTCGCCGTACCGGTGATGTTGCAGCGGCTGATGGAGGTGCCACCGCCGCAGCCCCGGCCGCCGCTCAAGGTGGTCGCGGTCAGCGGCTCGGCGCTGCCCGGCAACCTGGCCACGGCCTTCATGGACCGCTACGGCGACGTGCTCTACAACCTCTACGGCTCGACCGAGGTCTCCTGGGCGTCCATCGCCGGCCCGGCCGAGTTGCGGGCCGCGCCCACCACGGCCGGCCGACCGCCGCACGGCACCCGGCTGGAGATCGTGGACGAGGCGGGCCAGCCGGTCCGCGACGGCCAGGTCGGACGGATCTTCGTGGGCAACGAGATGCTCTTCGAGGGTTACACCTCGGGCGCCGGCCGGGAGAGCCGCGACGGCCTGCTGGACACCGGTGACCTCGGGCGACTGAACCCGGACGGCCTGCTCTTCGTGGACGGGCGCGCCGACGACATGATCGTCTCGGGCGGGGAGAACGTCTTCCCCTCCGAGGTGGAGGACCTGATCGCCCGGTTGCCGCAGGTCCGCGAGGTGGCGGTGATCGGTGTGCCCGACCCGGAGTACGGCCAGCGACTGGCCGCCTTCCTGGCGCTGCGGCCCGGTGAGACGCTCGACCCGGAGGCGGTCCGCGAGTACGTCCGGCACTACCTGGCCCGCTTCTCCGTGCCCCGCGACGTGGTCTTCGTCAAGTACCTGCCGCGCAACGCCACCGGCAAGGTGCTGGGCCGGGAGCTGCGCCGATACTTCGGCTGATCGGCTGACCACACGGGACGGACACCGGGCGACACGCGGTGTTACGTTCTCCCCGGTTCCAACGGGGTGAACGGGGAACAGCACGATGGTCCGACTCCGGCGGCGCACTGCGCTCGGCCTCCTGCTCGGCGGCGCGTCCGCCGCCGTCATCGGGCCCGTCGACCCGGTGCTCGGCCGCCACCACGGCACCCCGCCCGCCCGCCGCCAGGTCCCGCCCGTCGAGCGGGAGAACCGCGCGCCGGGTCAGCCCTGGTGGCCGCCGCGGGGCGGCCGGGCCGCCGACGACCGGCGACGCCAGATCCAGGGGTACGCCTCGACGACGAGCGTCGCGCCCGGCAGTGTGATCGACTTCCACGTCGCGGTCGTTCCGGCCGGCCGGTTCCGGGTCAGCGTGCACCGCCTCGGCTGGTATGGCGGGGCCGGTGCCCGCACCATGCTGACCAGCCCCGAGCTGCGCGGCGTGCCGCAGCCGGTGCCGGTCGCCGATCCGACCACCGGGGCGCTCGACTGCCGGTGGCCGGCGTCCTGGCGCCTGCCCGTGCCGAGGAACTGGGTCTCCGGCCTCTACCAGGCGGTCTTCACGTCGGCTTCCGGCTGGCGGTCGAGCACCCCCTTCGTGGTCCGGGACGACAGGCGCGCCGCCCCGCTCTGCGTGGTGCTGCCGGTGACCACCTGGCAGGCCTACAACCAGTGGCCCCGCGACCGACGCGTGGGCAGGAGCCTCTACAACGGCTACCGGCCGGACGGGCGGCGCGACCCGGCGCTGCGGGCCCGTGCGGTGTCCTTCGACCGCCCGTACGCCGACGCGGGCCTGCCCACCCACTTCGACCGCGACGAGGACGTGATCCACTGGTTGGAGCGCAACCGCTACGACGTCAGCTACGCCACCAGCCTCGACCTGCACTCCGGTCGGCTCGATCCGTCCCGCCACCGAGGGCTGGTCTTCTGCGGGCACGACGAGTACTGGTCGGCGGAGATGCGCCGGGCCACCGAGGCCGGGCTGGCCGCCGGCACCAGCCTCGTCTTCCTCGGCGCGAACAGCGTCTACTGGCACGCGCGGGTCCGCGCGGGCGGCAACGGCCGCCCGGACCGGGTGGTCGAGTGCGCCAAGACGCCGCCCGATCCGGGTACGGACGCGTCCGGTCCCACCGTGACGTGGCGCGACCTCGACCGGCCCGAGCAGGCGCTGCTCGGGGTGCAGTACAACGGCATCGTGCGCGAGCCGCAACCGCTCGTGGTACGCGCCGCCGACCACTGGGTCTGGGCCGGCACCGGGGTCGCCGACGGCGACCGCGTCCCAGGGGTGGTCGACGGCGAGGCCGACGGGGTGAACGCGGGCGTCGCCCGACCCGCCGCGACCACGCTCAGCTCCTCGCCGTACCCGGCGCAGCAGGGCGGCCGGCGGCTCCAGAGCACAAGCGTGTACGAGACGCCGGGCGGGGCGGTCGTCTTCGCCAGCGGCACGCTCGGCTGGACGATGGCGCTCGACCGGCGCGGGCACCGCGACCCGCGGATCGAGCGGGCCACCGCCAACGTGCTCGACCGGATCGTCGGCCGGAGTCGCACGCCCTAGGGGTGCGGCCGCGGGATTCCACCCAGGACCGACCGGGGGTGGGATGCGGGTGTCACCCGGATGCCCACGCCGGCCGGCGACGACAGGATCGATGACATGAAGATCACTGATGCCGCCCGTCGCCGCACGGTCGCCGCCGCGCTGGCCGGAGCCCTGGTCGCCGCCGTCGTCCCGGGTGCCGCCCTCGCCGCGCCGCCCGGCGCCCACCGGTCCGACTGCGCCATCGGCACCCTCGACCCGACCCCGATGCGGCAGGCGATCGCCGGGCTGCCCACCGACGACGCCACCAGCGCCCAGGTCCGCGTCACCACTGTCGACGGATGCTGGACCGGCACCAGCGGCGTACGCGCCCTGCACGGGTCCGCCCCGGTGCCGCCGCACGCCCGGTTCCGCGTCGGCAGCGTCACCAAGACGTTCACCGCCGCGGTGACGCTGCAACTGGTCGCCGAGGGGCGGCTCGACCTGGACGGCACGGTGCAGCGTTACCTGCCCGGCCTGCTACCCGCCGACTACCCGCCGGTCACCGTCCGCCAGCTCCTGAACCACACCAACGGGATACCGAGCCCGAAGCTGCCGGGCGGAATCGAGTGGCAGCTGACCCACCGCTACGACAGGTGGACCCCGGAGCAGATCGTCCGCCTCGGCCTGCGCAACCCGCGCGAGTTCGAACCCGGCACGGACCAGCACTACACCAACATGGGCTACATCGTGGCCGGCATGCTGATCGAGAAGGTCACCGGCCACTCGTACGCCGAGGAGGTGCGGCGGCGCATCGCCCGGCCGCTCGGCCTGCGGGACACGTACGCGCCGGGCGACGACCCGCGCATCCGTGGGCCGCACACCCACGGGTACCAGGCCGTGATCCGCGACGGCCGGACCGAGCTGGTCGACGCGACGGTGTGGAGCCAGACCTTCACCCCGGCCGCCGGCAACCTCATCTCCAGCCTGTCCGACCTGGACACCTTCATGACGGCGCTGTTCGCCGGACGGGTGGTGCCGGAGCCGTGGCTGACCGAGATGTTCACCCGACCGGTGCTGGCCGACCACACCACCGGCACGTACAGCGCCGGGCTGACCGCCATGCCGGTGGGCGGGCAGACCCTGTGGCTCAAGACCGGCAGCCGCTACGGCTACCTCGCCGGCGTCGCCGCCACCCGGGACGGCCGGTTCCGGGTCGAGTACTCGATCACCGCGACGGACGCGAAGAGCGAGGAGCTGAGCCGGACCGCCCAGGCCGTGATCGGCGCGGCGCTCGGCATGCTGCCGCCCGCCGCGCCGCAGCCCACGGTCAGCCCGGGATCGTGATCCGGCCGTCCACCGCCGCCGCCGCGATGTCGCCCCGGTGGTGGGCGCCGGCCAGCTCGACGCCGCGTACCAG